>JBEPVJ010000403.1:0-3110 GCA_041691095.1 Gemmatimonadales bacterium | reverse complement strand
CGACCAGCGGCTCCAGCAGCACCGGGCGCGCCTTGGGGCTCACCGCGCGGAACGCCAGAATCCCCGCCATCTTGAAGGCCTGTTCGCTCGAGTCGACATCGTGAGATGAGCCGAGGTAGCACTCGCAGCGAAAATCCACGCACGGATAACCCGCGATGGGTCCACGGGTCTTGGCTTCCTGAACGCCCTTGTCGACGGCCGGGATGAACTTGTTCGGAATCACCCCGCCCACGATGTTGTCCACGAATTCGTAACCGGTGCCCCGCGCCAGCGGCGAGATCCGGATGTGACAATCGCCGTATTGCCCCCGGCCACCGCTCTGCTTCTTGTGCTTCCCCTGCCCTTCCGCCATCCCGCGAAAGGTCTCCCGATAGGCAATCTTCGGGCGGGTGAGCTCGGCGTGCACGCCGTACTTGCGGGCCAGGCGTCCCAGCAGAATTTCGAGGTGCCGCTCACCCATGCCGTGAATCAGGGTCTGGCCCAGCTCCGAATTGTACTCGAAGTGGAAGGTCGGATCCTCCTCGTGCAGCTTGTGCAATCCTGCCGCGAGCTTGTCTTCTTCGCCCCGCTGCTTGACCAGCACCGCCGACGTAGCCTCTCCCTCGGGGAACTCGATCGGAGGCAGCCGGACCGGGTGGTCCTTCCGGCTGAAGGTGTCGTTGGTATGGGTGTCCCGCAGCTTGGCCACCGAGCCGATGTCCCCCGCGGAGAGCTCGGCCACCTCCTGGCGCTCTTTGCCCTGCTGCACCGAGAGGTGATTCAGCTTCTCCGCGATGCTGTGCTCGGCGTTCCAGACTTCCTCACCGGACCGCAGCGTACCGCTGTAGAGCCGGAAGATGGATACGTCTCCCACGTGGGGCTCCGACAACGTCTTGAATACCCGGCCCACCAGCGGCGCCTTGACCGGAGGCTCCACTTCCGACGCCGCCGGGAACAGCTCGACGATCTCGGTCAGGAGTGGCCGGACCCCGTGCTGCAGCTCGCCGCTGCCGCAGAAGAGCGGGACGATCTCTCCGGCCAGCATCGCCTTCTTCATCGCGGGTACGACCTCTTCGCGGGGAATACGCTCGCCGGCCAGGTACTTCTCGAGCAGCGCGTCGTCGGTGGCTGCCACGGCTTCGGTCATCTGCTCGGCGTACCGCGCGAAGGCCTCCTGGTATTCCGGAGGAACCGGCACCTCCTCGTACTCGCCCGCCTTGGAGCCGGGCTTGAAGAGCTGACAGGTCTGGGTGAAGAGGTTGATGATGCCGCGGAACCGGGGCCCATCGCCGACCGGGATTTCCACCGGGAGCACCTTGGGGGTCAAGTGCTCCCGGATATCACTGAATACTCGCTCGAAATTCGCGTGATCCTTATCCATTCCGGACACGAACAGGATCCGCGGCAGGTGGTAGTGATCGCAGGCGGCCCAGCACTTCTCGGTTCCCACCTCGACCCCGCTCACACCCGAGAGCACCACCACCGCGGCGTCGGCTACCGAGAGCCCGCAGACCACTTCGCCGAAGAAATCCAGATAGCCGGGCGTATCGAGGAGATTTATTTTCACGCTCATCCACTCGGCGAAGCCAACGCCGAGCGAGATGGAATGTTTGCGTTCGATTTCATCCGGGGAGCAATCGGTGAGGGTGCTTCCATCCTTGATCGAGCCGTGACGGCGGGTCGTCCCGGATACGAACGCGAGGGCATCGGCGAGGGTGGTCTTGCCACTCCCACCGTGGCCTACGAAGGCCACATTCCGAATAGCGTCAGGGCCGTAAATCTTCACGGCCACCTCCTTCGGACACGGGATTCTCGATTTTGCCCTCCGCCGGGGCGTTTGTCAAACGGTCGAGGGGTGGGTGACCCGAAGGCCCCCTCCCGCACGGATAGGCTGGCCCGGAATTTGGTGATAGATTCAGGTGACATAGGTGACGCCGGCCATGGCGTCGCGGTCGGAGCTCCCCGTAACGAAAATGAACTTCCTGTAGGCCGGCACGCCGGTCCCGGGAACGTTTTCGGGACCGGAGCGACGTGCCGGATCATGGCCGTATCCTGGCCGCTCGATTTTTCACAATCGTGCGGGGGATACGGTCATTTATCTTTTGGGGGTCCCCATGAAGCGTGTCGGCAAAGGCAGCGGCCCAGCTCAAGCTATTGACGGCAGCGAAGATACCTCGCTGGACAAACGCCAGTTGCTTCAGGCGTTACAGCGAGTGAAGGCGGGCGATTTTTCGGTCGAGCTCCCCACCACCTGGACGGGAATGGACGGGAAGATCGCCGACACCTTCAACGACATCGTGGCCGCCAATCAAACCATGGCGAAGGAGCTCAAACGGGTCGGCCAGGTGGTCGGCAAAGAGGGCCGCACCCGCGAGCGGACGAAATTTGAGCAGGCCAAGGGATCCTGGGGCGAGATGGAGGGCTCGGTCAACACCTTGATCGACGACCTGCTGCGGCCGACCACCGAGGTGACCGGCGCGATCGCGGCGGTTGCACAGGGACACCTGACCCAGACCATGCGACTCGACGTCGACGGCCGTCCGCTGGAGGGCGAGTTCCTCCGGTCGGCGACGATCGTCAACACCATGATCCAGCAGCTGGGTGTCTTCACATCGGAGGTAACCCGCGTGGCCCGCGAGGTCGGCTCCGACGGTAAGCTGGGCGGCCAGGCCCAGGTG
Source organism: Gemmatimonadales bacterium (assembly GCA_041691095.1). Taxonomy (GTDB): domain Bacteria; phylum Gemmatimonadota; class Gemmatimonadetes; order Gemmatimonadales; family GWC2-71-9; genus JABFSM01. Next base: position 453 of record JBEPVJ010000403.1, on the reverse strand, counting down.
CCCGGCGTGAGCGGCGTCTGGAAGGACCTGACCGAGTCGGTGAATTCGATGGCCAGCAATCTGACCGCGCAGGTGCGCAATATCGCCGAGGTCACCACCGCCGTGGCGCGCGGCGACCTGTCCCGCAAGATCACCGTCGACGTCCGAGGCGAGATCCTGCAGCTCAAGGAGGCCATCAACACGATGGTCGACCAGCTGCGCTCGTTCGCATCGGAAGTGACTCGCGTGGCGCGGGAGGTCGGCACCGAAGGCAAGCTGGGGGGGCAGGCGGTGGTACCGGGCGTGGCGGGCACCTGGAAGGATCTCACCGACTCGGTCAATGCGATGGCGGGCAACCTGACCGCCCAGGTCCGCAATATCGCCGAGGTAACGACCGCGGTGGCCCGCGGCGACCTCTCCCGCAAGATCACGGTGAACGTGTCGGGCGAGATCCTGGAGCTCAAGGACACCATG
>JBEPVJ010000402.1:0-3120 GCA_041691095.1 Gemmatimonadales bacterium | reverse complement strand
TGAAGCGCCAGGTCCGGCCCCGGTCCACCGTTTCGTACACGCCGCCGTCGCAGCCCACGATCAGATGGTCGGTATCGTCGGGGTCGATCCAGACCACGTGGTTGTCGACGTGCTTGAGCGCCTCGCCGACGCGATGAAAAGTTTTTCCGCCGTCCTCGCTCACCTGGAGAACCACGTCGACGGCATAAACCCGATCGACGTTCCTGGGGTCGGCAAACACCTTGTTGTAATAATTTCCGCCGGCCTGGTAGCTGCTCATCTTTTCCCAGGAGGCTCCGCCGTCCCGGGAGCGGAAGGTGCCGCCCTTGCCCTGGGCGGCATCGGCGAGGGCGTAGATGACGCTCGGATCGGCGGGAGAGACCGAAAGCCCGATCCGGCCCAGGTCTTCGGCAGGGAATCCCGATTGCGACTTGTTCCAGGTCTTGCCGGCGTCGGTGGAGCGATATACCCCGGAGCCCGGCCCACCGGCAATGAAGCAGCAGGTCCGCCGCTGCCGCTGCCACATGGTGGCGATGAGAATGTCAGGATTGCGCGGGTCGAGCTGGACATCGTTGGCGCCGGTCCAGTCGTCCCCGGGAAGAACCCGGCTCCAGCTCTTTCCGCCGTCGGTGGTCTTGTAGACGCCGCGATCTCCGCCCTTGCGCCAGAGCGGTCCCTGGGCCGCGACGTACACTACATCGGAATTTCGCGGATCGACCACGATCCGGCCAATGTGCTCCGATTCCTTGAGCCCGGTGTTGGTCCAGCTCTTCCCGCCGTCGATCGACTTGTACACCCCGTCCCCAAACGCGACAACTCGCTGGGCGTTGTTTTCTCCGGTGCCGACCCATACGACGCTGGGATTCTTTGGATCGATCGTGACGGCGCCGATGGAAAAGGAGCCCTCCCCGTCGAAGACCGGAGCGAAGCTCAGCCCGGCGTTGACCGTCTTCCAGACGCCGCCCGCCGCGCTCCCGACGTACCAGATTTTCTTGTCGGTGGGGTGGACGGCGATGTCGGCGATTCGGCCTGAAGTCAGGGCCGGTCCGATCGAGCGGAACTGGAGGCCGGAGGCGATGGTCCCGAACTTGGACGAATCGGCGGGAGCGGGGGCCTGGGCCTGGAGGGGGGCGGAAATACCCACCATGAGAGCAAAGAAGAGTATGCGCATGCCGAAAATCTACTGCGATACCACACTCCCGGGAGGCGCATGGTCAAACCGGTCCGGTCACCTCGCTGCCCGGCGGTTCTGAACGTAGATTTGGGTCGACTCCCGGCGGTTCCATGATCCAGCCCCGCCTCGGCTCCTCAATCCCTCCTGATAAATCGACCCGGCCTGGAGGCCACATGGCGGAGAAGAGCACGGACGGCGCACCGTCAAGAGTCGAGTAGCGCAACCTTCGGTCGCGCACTACCATACCCCCTCCAACATGACTTTCCCCCGCGCCGCCGGCATCCTGCTCCACCCCACCTCGCTGCCCGGCCCGAACGGCATCGGGGAGATCGGACCAGAGGCGCACCGATTCATCGATTTTATGGCCGAATCGGGTCTGCACATCTGGCAAATGCTCCCGGTCGGCCCGACCGGCTACGGCAACTCTCCCTACCAGTGTTTCTCCGCCTTTGCCGGGAATCCACTCCTCATTCACGTCGAGGGTGCGCCGGTCCATTTCCCCGAAAACACCGTCGACTTCGCCCGGGTCATCCCCCACAAACAGGCCCTGCTCCGCGAGGCCACCCGGCGGCTCGCCCGGGACGATCGGTACCTCGCATTCGTCGCCCGGCATGGCTGGTGGCTCGAGGACTACGCGCTGTTCATGGCGCTTAAACAGGAGCACGGCGGCATCGCCTGGACTGACTGGGAGCCGGGCGCCGCGTTGCGTGATCCCCATGCGATCGATGGCTGGAAGATTCGCCTGGCCGACTCGATCGAACATTATCGCCGGGAGCAGTGGCTGTTCTTTTCACAGTTCTTCGCACTGAAACAGGCGTGCACCGAACGCGGCATCAAGCTCATGGGAGATCTCCCCATTTACGTCGCGCACGACTCGGCGGATGTCTGGTCGAACCCGGGATTGTTCCAGCTGGACGCGACCGGCCGGCTCCTGGTTCAGGCCGGCGTCCCGCCAGACTACTTCAGCGCCACCGGCCAGCTCTGGGGCAATCCCATCTACAACTGGGAGGCGATGCGGGCGCAGGGATATACCTGGTGGATCCGGCGGATGCAGGCGGCCTTCGAGCTCTTCGACCTGGTGCGCATCGATCACTTTCGCGGATTCGAGGCGTACTGGGAGGTGCCCGGCGCCGACCTGACCGCGGAAAACGGCGAATGGGTCGAAGGTCCCGGCGCAAGCCTGCTCTCCGCGATCACCGACGCGCTCGGGCCGCTCCCGATCGCGGCGGAAAATCTCGGCGTCATTACGCCGGCGGTGGAAGCGTTGCGGGAGCAGTTCGGCTATCCGGGGATGAGCATCCTCCAGTTTGCCTTCGGCACCGACGGCCAGGCCAACCTCTTCCTGCCCCACACCTATCCGCACGAGCGGGTAGTCTATACCGGCACCCACGACAACGACACCACCATCGGCTGGTGGAACTCCGCCGGCGCGGGAGATTCCACCCGCAGCGCCGAGGAAGTCGACCGTGAGAAAGACTACGCCAGGCGTTACCTCGACACCGACGGCCACGAGATGAACTGGACGCTGATCCGCGCGGCGCTGGCCTCGGTGGCCAACACGGCGCTGATCCCGATGCAGGACGTTCTGGGCGTGGGGAGCGAATCACGGATGAATCTGCCGGGCCGCCAGTCGGGCAACTGGGAATTCCGCTTCTCAACGGATCAGCTCACAACCGGTCTCATCCAAAGGCTCCGCACGCTCGTCGATCTGTATCAACGCTAGGGAAAAGCGGAACAGTGGGGTCGACCTTCCGGCTGGCGTTCGTAGACTATTTAATCCTCCTGACCTACTTCGGGCTGATCATGGGCAAACAGATTCATCCTCAGGCGCCAAACCGAAAACTTCCCGATTTCCCCCGGACGGACACTCCATCCCGGCGTGGGTAGAGGGACTGGCGTTCGTCTCGGCCAACCTCGGCGCAAAGAAGCGATCGGGGTGGTGACTCTCGACATCCGCGTGCCGATCG
>JBEPVJ010000401.1:0-3133 GCA_041691095.1 Gemmatimonadales bacterium | reverse complement strand
GATGCCTTCCTGGGGCGCGCCGTCTTCCGAACCATGCTGGCGTGGGATTTTCCCGGCGCGGAAAGTGATTTCCGCCGGGTCATCGATCTTCGACCCGACGCGCAGGCCCATGATTTCTACGGCTGGTTCCTCGGGCTCATGTTTCGCAGCGACGAAGCAATCGTCGAATCCCACAAGGCGCTGGCCCTCGACCCGCGTGATCCGGCCTTCCGCGACGATCTGGTCATCTCGTTGCTTGGCGCCGGGCTAACCGACCAGGCGCTGGCGCAGGCGGACACGGTGATCGCCATGGACCCGACCGGCTCCGAGCCGATCCGGTGGCGTGCCTTGATGCGTCTGGAAGCGGGACGGTTGCCGGAAGCCGAGGCCGACGCGCGCCGATACGAATCGCTCACCGGCGCGCCGATTCCCTTCTGGCGACCGCTGGTGCTGGCTCATACCGGCCATGGCGGTGAGGCTCGGAAGCTGATGTCTGCCATGGAACAGAAGCGACTCGCCGAGGGCTTGCCGCGGCGAGAAAGCTCGTTCGCGCATGTCTACCTCGCACTGGGCGACACGACGACGACGCTCGAGATCCTGAGTGACGCGGCCGACCGGCACGAGACGGAGCTGCTTCGGACGCTATATTTCCCGGCGATGCACCGCCTGGCCCGAACGCCCCGCGGTCAGGCGGTCCGCGACAAGATGGGAATCCCGAAATGACCTCGGCGAGCATCGAGCGCCTGACGGCGGCCCTGTCCGACCGCTACCGGATCGAGCGCGAGCTCGGCGCCGGCGGCATGGCCACGGTGTATCTCGCCCAGGACCTTAAGCACGACCGCAAGGTGGCCGTCAAGGTGCTCCGCCCCGAGCTGGCCGCGGTCATCGGCGCCGAGCGGTTCCTCACCGAGATCAAGACCACGGCCAATCTGCAGCATCCGCATATTCTCCCGCTGTTCGATTCCGGCGCGGCGGACAGCTTCCTGTTCTACGTGATGCCGTTCATCGAGGGGGAGAGTCTGCGGGACCGGCTCAACCGGGAGAAGCAGCTCCCCATCGGTGATGCGGTACGGATCGCGGGCGAAGTCGCCGGCGCGCTCGACTACGCCCATCGCCACGGCGTGATTCACCGCGACATCAAGCCGGAGAACATCCTGCTGCATGATGGGCGCGCCCTGGTCGCTGATTTTGGCATTGCGCTCGCCGCGAGCACCGCCGGCTCCCGCATGACCGAGACCGGCATGTCGCTCGGCACCCCGCACTACATGAGTCCCGAGCAGGCCATGGGAGACCGGGAGCTCACGCCGCGCAGCGATGTGTATGCGCTGGGCGCGATGACCTACGAGATGCTGCTGGGCGAGCCGCCGTTCAGCGGACCCACGGCGCAGGCGATCGTCGCCAAGGTGATGACCGAGAAGCCGGCCGGGCTGATCGCGCGGCGGGACCGGATTCCGCCGGAAGTGGAAGACGCGGTGCTCACCGCACTGGAGAAGCTCCCGGCAGATCGGTGGAGCAGTGCGGCCGAGTTCGGCGAGGCGCTCGTCGGTAAGTCGGCAGGTCGGTACGTCGGTAGGTCGGTAAACAAAGCCCCTACCGCCCTCCCGACCTACCGACTTACCGCCCTGCTGGGGGCTTTGCTCATCGCAACAGCCGCCCTCGCCCTCTGGGCATGGCGCCGCCCGGCCTCGAGCGGGCCCACCGTCTACGACGCGGCGCTGCCGGATAGCGCCGCCATGAGTTTTGCGGTGACCTCATCCAACGTCTCCTTCGGGGAGCCGCTCCGGAACATCTCCATCTCTGCCGCCGGCGACTTCGCGGTGTACGCCGCCAGACTGGGAGACTCCACCGAGCTCTGGTACCGGAGCCTGCGGAATGGCGAGGCGCACCGCATTGCCGGCACCAGGGGCGCGACCGCGCCACGGATCTCGCCGGATGGAGACCGGGTGGCATTCCTTCGCGGTGACCGCGTCATGCTGCTCTCCCTCGCTGGTGGCGAGGCCCGACTGCTGCTCGATCCGAAGAGCACCGGCACCCTGGAGTGGACCTCGCCTACTCAGCTGATTGCCCTGACCGACGACGGCAATCTCTTTCACTGGATCGATCCGGCGGGGGGAACGCCTCGCTCCAAGAGTATCGGTCGATGCGCCTTCGGCAAATGGATCCCCGAGCTCCGTCAGCTGATCTGCTCCTACAATCGCGGCGCGACCCTGTTCGATCCAGAATCCGACACCCAATGGACGATCCGGGCGGCGCGGCCGGATGGGACCCCTGGAGAGCTGCTGTCAGGCACCGCATTCGAGGTGATCGATCGCCGGTACATCATCTACCTCTCCACCAACGGCACGCTGCTCGCGGCGCGGTACGACGCGACCACCCGGCTGGCCCAGCGACCGGTGACCCTGCTTACCGGCGTGCGCCGAGAGGCGCTCGGCGAGGGCCAGTACGATTTGTCGGTGAATGGAACGCTGGTCTATGCGCCGGGCATGGACGCGACGAACGGCCGAATGGTGAGTCTCCGGGCGGGAGCAACCCCGCAGCCGCTGGCAATGGAGAGCGGCGACTTTCAGCGCTTCGACTTGAGCCGCGACCGGCGCTGGATGGCGGCGTCGATACTGGGCCCCGAATCGAACGAGCTCCGGATTTACGATCTCCGGGATGGACAGCACTTCACCTGGCTCCGTGGCGGAGTGGTCCGTCACCCGCTCTGGAGCCCCGATGGCCAGCAGCTCCTGGTTGCGGTGCGCGACAGCACGCGCTGGTCGGTGCTGCGGGGCGCGCCGAGCTCGGGAACTCGTCCGGATACATTGTGGAGCGGAGCATATGATGCGTTTACGCTCGATCCGATCGACTACCCCAGCGAACACGTATCGATCGCGCAAAACTGGGGTGGGTCCCTCGTCGCCCGGTTCGATCCCGCCACCGCCCGCGCCACCTACGACACGATATTGACGGGCGCCCGCTTCGCTTCGCTGGCGCCCGATGGAAAACTGATCCTGTATCAGACGCTGGAAGGGAACCGGGTCATGATCACCGGGTTTCCCGCGCCGGGGCGCCGATGGCAGATCGCGTCGGAACGGGTCGAGCCGATCTGGCTGTCGGCGAACGAGGTCCTCTATCGCCTGGGAATCTCCTGGTACCTGGTCCGGATCAATCC
>JBEPVJ010000400.1:0-3137 GCA_041691095.1 Gemmatimonadales bacterium | reverse complement strand
GGCCTGGGGCGGCGGCTTCGCGTTCCTCAGCCTGGTCACCGAGCACCTGGCCGCCAGGATGGCGACCGAGTTCCTGCTCCCGTTTCTGGCCAGCCTCGCGACGATGCTACCCGCCGGAATGATCCTGGGCTGGACGATGAGCCGGGGTCGGGCCGCCGACGAGCAGGGAATAATGGTAGCGATCAACGGCCTGGGCATCGGACTGGGTATCGGGGTGGTGACCGGCATCATCTGGACGCTCGGATTCGGAACCGCACCATGGGGCGGGCTGCTGGCGTGGTGGGGGCTGATCGGATGGGGAACCCGCCTCGTCACCGGCAACGAACCTCGGGCGGTCCGAGTTCTGGATCCTGTCAAGGCGATAGGGCTCGTCTTCGTCGTGACGCTGGTGTTGAACCGGCTTCCTACCACCTATCCACCCTGGTTCTCGAAGCTGGGCCCGTTCGTCGGTGTCCCAATCATGCTCCGTGTGGCGGCGGCGGAGGTCCAGGAATCGCCCGGGCTTCCGGAGACATTCCTGCGCCAGGCGATACAGACCCATTTGCGCGACAGCATCGTGAAAGCCGGTGGCACGCCGGCGCCGAGGTCCCATACTCCCGAGATCGTGAGCCGCTACGGCACGGAGTTTCGGCGGTCTTGGGCGGTGATGCTGTTGTTTGCGGCCGGGATCGGCCTCGCGCCCTGGGCGGAACGGAATCTCCGTCCGGTGGACTATCCCAATAGCGAGACCTACCGCAACGACATTATTCTGACGATCGTGACGCTACTGACTCTGGTCTCGGCGTGTGTGATTGCGCGCATGCACCCGGACAATGCGCCGACGCAGGTGGAGGGCAGGCCTTAGGGACGACGGACACGACAACCAAAGGATACTGGTGCGATCTCCTCTACTATTTGCGGCAACGATCGCCTTCGGCGCAGCGGCTTCGTTGTCGGCGCAGTCGGCGCTGCATTTTGGGCTTCCTTTCGGGCCGCACGCAGTCGGCTTCGCAACGGTGGACCAGTACGACTATTCACGCACGATGGCGGACCGCTTCGACGATCAGGGAAAGCCGCGGGGCGGTGAGGCGGCGCGGCCGATCCAGACCAGCATCTGGTACCCGGCGGCGGCGGGTGGCGCGCGCATGAGCTATCGGGAGTATGTCGCGCTCTCGGTTCGTCCCGGATTCTTTCCCGCCCGTGACGCCGCGGCGCAGCGATTGGCGATCGAGAGCCTGACCGGTCACTTCGTGGTCACCGATTCGGCGCGGCAACGGCGAGAGCTGGACGCGTCGATGCACGCAGTGCGGAATGCAGCGCACGAGACTGGCCGCTACCCGGTCGTCATCTACGGTCCCAGCTTCAACGCGCCGTCATTCGAAAATGCCACGCTCATGGAGTATCTCGCCAGCTACGGCTACATCGTGATCTCGAGCCCGTCGATGGGCGCGTCGGGATCCATGACGGCCGACTATGCGGGGATGGAATCGCAGGCGCGCGACATGGAGTTCCTCGCCGCGTATGCGCGCAGCGTTCCAGGTGCCGACGTGACCCATCTCGGCGTGATGGGGTTCTCGTGGGGCGGGATCTCCAACGTGCTGATGTCGTTGCGGAACCCCTCGGTCGGCGCGCTGGTCACCCTGGACGGCTCGATCGCCTACTTCTACCATGCGCTGTTCGAGAAGGCTCCGTTCGCCAGCGGCGTGCCGCTGACGGTGCCGGCGCTCTTCCTCAAGCAGCGGGAGCCGGATGCGGCGATGACGGCTCAGCTCGGCGCGGATAGCGTCTTCGATTTCTTCAGCGGGATTCACAACGCCGAGGCCTACCGGGTCGATCTCAGGACGCTGGGCCACCAGAACTTCGGGGAGTGGTTCGACCGGCTGTCGCAAAAGGGCAGCCCGTACTTCGTGGTCGATACGGCGGTGCAGGGCGCGGGTTACCAGCGCATCGCGCTCTACGCGAGGAACTTCCTCGACGCCCATCTCAAGAACTCCGCCGACGGCCGGGCTTTTCTGGCGCTGTCTCCGGCGGAGAATGGTTTTCCGGCGAGCGAGCTGAGCATCGAGCGGACGGTGGCGGCAGCGCCGCCACCGGCTTCGATCGGCGGCTTCGCGAACCTCCTCATGCGCCGGCACCTGCCGATGTCCGAAGCGCCGGGGATCTTCGCCGAGCTGCGCATGGCCCACCCGGGCTGGCTCCTGCCGGAGGGGGAGGTGGACGCATGGGGATCCCGGCTGGCGAAGGCCGGGAAGCTGGATGACGCCATCGGCGTGTTACGGATGAACATCGCGATGTACCCGGCGTCGTCGGGGGCATTTGCCAGTCTGGGCGGGGCCTACCTGCGGCGGGGCGATAAGACCTCGGCGGCCGCGAGCTACCAGCGGGCGGTCGAGGTGGATTCGACCAATGCGGCGGCGGCAGACGCGCTGCGAACGCTGCGGGCGAAGCCCTGAATCAGGGGGCGATCTCTCCCTGGCGGGCCACCCATTTGTAGCTCGCCACCACCACCGCGCCGAAGAAGGCCACGCCGATCCAGGTCGCCGCGCCGGCAAAACCGGGCCCGACCAGCGCGAGCGGCGAGGCGCTTCCGGTCGCCACGATCAGACCCGCATTCAGGACTCCCAGCAGGCTTTCTCCGACGATCAGTCCCGACGCGAGCAGCACGCCGAACCGCTTGGCCATCTCGGCATTGGGGCGGCGGTCCATGGCGTGGTTGTAGAGCCAGCCGATGATCGCGCCCACGACGACGGGCTGGGTGGCGTCCATCGGGAGGTAGATGCCGATACCCACCGCGAGCGGAGCGAGCCGCATGAGCTTGAAGAGACCGAGGACCTCGTCGATGACGATGCAGGCGAGGCCGACCAGCGCGCCGATGCCGATCATCTTCCAGTCGAGCTCGCCGTTGAGCACCCCGCGCGCGAGGGTCGAGATCAGCGCCGCCTGCGGCGCCGGCAGCGGCGCCGCGCTGATGGCGGAGCGATTGGGATCTCCGGGGAAGCCGTAAGCGCGGTTGAGGAGATCGAGGACCGGGCCGATGACCAGCGATCCGGCCACGACGCCGACGATGAGCGCGATCTGCTGCTTCCAGGGTGCGGCGCCGACCAGCTGGCCGGTTTTCAGATCCTGGAGATTGTCGTTTGATATGGTGGCGATGGAGA
>JBEPVJ010000399.1:0-3140 GCA_041691095.1 Gemmatimonadales bacterium | reverse complement strand
ACATCTGGGTTCGCGAGCTCCGCTAAGTACGGCTCCCCGCTACCCGATCAGGAGTCACCGCATGAGAAAGTATCTGACCGAGTTCGTGGGCACCTTCTTTTTCGTCATGAGTATCGGCCTGGTCGTCACCACCAATAACCCGCTGGCCCCACTGATCATCGGCACCGCGCTGATGGTGGTGGTCTTCATGGGCGGCCACGTCTCGGGGGCGCACTACAATCCCGCGGTGACCCTGGCGGTATTTCTTCGGGGCAAGCTCCCCGCCTCCGAAGTGATTCCCTATATGGTGGCGCAGATACTGGGAGCCATCCTTGGCGCCTACCTCTCCTACATGCTGCTGGACCACACCTTCGCCCCGGCGCCTGCGGCCACCGCCACGACGATGACGGCGCTGATGGTGGAGGTGCTGTACACCTTTCTGCTGGCGCTGGTGGTGCTCAATGTCGCCACGTCGCCCACCAACGAGGGGAACTCGTTTTACGGGATCGCCATCGGCGCAACCATCGTGGTGGCGGCCTTTGCCGGTGGGTCCATTTCGGGCGGCGCCTTCAATCCCGCGGTCGCGACTGGAGCCATCGTGGTGAACGCGCTCTCGGGCGGCGGAAACTTCAGCCATCTCTGGCTCTACCTGGTCGGCCCGTTTGCCGGAGGCGCGCTGGCCGCGGCGGTCTACCGGATCCAGCACGGATTTGCCTGATGGAAATCAGGACCGCCGCGCCGTTCACGAGCTACTGGGAAGGTGTTCGAGGCCGCACCCGGAACGTCGTCGCAGTGATTCCACCGGAACGGATCGAGTGGGCTCCAGCGGAAGGCCGCTGGACCCCGGGAGATATCGTGCGGCATCTAGCCGGGATCGAGCGGGACATGTATGCCGAGAATGTGCAGGGCCGTCCAACCCGCTATCCCGGGCACGGACACGAGCTGGCCGAGGGGAAAGAAGCGGTGCTCGCCTATCTGGACCGCAAGCACGCCGAATCGCTGGAGATATTCCGCGCCCTGACGCCGGAGCAGCTGGAGGCCAAGGTCCAGACCCCCGCGGGCACACCGATCACCGCCTGGAAGTGGCTCCGCGCGATGGTGGAGCACGAGAGTCACCACAGGGGCCAGCTCTATTTCATGCTGGGAATTTTGGGAGTAACGACGCCGCCGATTTTCGGACTGACGGAAGAGGAGGTCAAGGCACGGTCAGTTCGTCCACCCACCCCCTGAGTATTCGCCCGGTCTGCTCGGGCGCCGCGTGCGGGAAGAGGTGACCATAACCCGGCACCGTCATCTGGGTGGCCCAGGGAAGCTTATCCCGCAGCAGCTCCTTCGCCTCCGGCAGCAGCGTGTCCGATTCGGATCCTCCCACCACCAGCAGCGGCAGCGACGGGTCCAGTCGGCCCAGATCGTCCCAGGTCTCGCTGTAGAACGACTCGTAATAGTGCGCCTCCCACTCTCCCGGCCATGAAAGGGTGAAGTCGCCCGCGTCGGTCGCGCGCAGCATCGACTTGGCGTAACGGGTCACCGCATCGTCCGACCAGTCGGTGAACAGCGGTTTCCCACGCCAGTAGGAGAAGGCTTCGGACAGGGTGCTGAATCGGCCGCGCCGCTTCTTGGCGCCCTGCACCAGCGGCCTGAAGGAGGTTTCTCCGCGGCCTCGCTGCGTCCTCAGCTCGTTCATCATCCCGGGCGGGAAGATGGTAGGGTCGAGCAGTGCGAGAGCGCGGAACCGGGACCGATCCTTGACGGCGGCAAGCAGCGACACGACCGCGCCGAAGGAATGCCCAACCGCGATCAGCGGCGGGAGCTGGTGCACCCCGATTCCCTCGAGAAGGTCGTCCGCCAGGGTGCTCCAGCTCCCCGGAGCTTCCGGCGGTGGCCCGATGCCCGGCCACATGGCACGCGGCGGCAGACTGACCACCCGGTGGTCGGTCAGGAGCGGCTGCAGCGCCGGACGGTAGCTGTGAGGGGGAAATCCGTTGGCCGGCGCCAGGTGCACCAGCGGCCCGCGACCTCCCAGCTCGATCAGGGGATGGGTCATGAAGGCCGTAACCTAATAAATTGTTGCCATGCAAACCTTTCTCCGGCGTTCTGGGGCCTTCGCGCTGGCCTGGTGCCTGGGGGCCCTCCCCGTCTCGGCCCAGGCCCTGACTCGGTCGGAGCAGCAGCTCCGCACCTGGATTTCCGCGCATCACGAGGAGCAGATCGGCTTGCTGGAGCGCATGGTCAACATCTCCAGCGGGAGCCTCAACGTCACCGGTGTCCGTGCGCTCGGCGCGCTTTACCGCGCCGAGCTCGACGGGTTGGGGTTCACGACCCGCTGGGCCGACATGCCGGCTGCCATGCACCGGGGCGGGCACCTGGTGGCTCATCGGGATCCCCGCATCACGAATGAGCATCCTCCGCGGATCCTGCTCATCGGGCACTTCGATACCGTCTTCGAGGGCGAAGGGCAGAAGTTCGTCCGCGTCGACTCCATCGCGCACGGGGCCGGCACCAGCGACATGAAAGGTGGGGATGCCGTCCTCCTCTACGCCCTCAAGGCCCTGGCGGCCACCGGACAGCTCGACCGGCTCGACGTGACCGTGGTGATTACCGGCGACGAGGAATCCAGCGGCCGCCCGCTGGAAATCGCGCGGCGGGATCTGATCGAGGCCGCGAAGCAATCCCAGGTGGCGCTCTCATTCGAGGGCGGCAGTTACGATCTGGCCAGCATAACCCGCCGCGGCTCCAGCAGCTGGGAGCTCCGGGTCACCGGCCGGCAGGCCCACTCCGCCGGCATCTTCCAGGGGAACTACGGCGCCATCTACGAGGCGGCGCGGATTCTCAATGATTTCCGGGTGCGGCTGGTGGGCGAAGCGGGCCTGACGTTCAATCCCGGGATCATCGCGGGGGGCGCCGACCTGACCGCCGATACTTCGGGCTACGCCTTCCAGGTTGCCGGCAAAACCAACATCATCGCGCCTACCACCGTCGTGAAGGGTGATCTTCGCTTCCTGACCGAGGCGCAGAAGGAGCGCGCCCGCGGCGTGATGCGAGAGATCGTGGCGAAGAATCTTCCCGGTACCACCGCCGAGATCATCTTCGAGGACAGCTACCCCGCCATGCCGCTTACGCCGGCCGGCGAGAAGCTCATCGCCCAGCTCGACACCGTAAGC
>JBEPVJ010000398.1:0-3142 GCA_041691095.1 Gemmatimonadales bacterium | reverse complement strand
ATCCAGCACCAACCGCACCGGCAGGCCCATCACCCCGAAGAAGTCTCCCTCAATCCGATCGATGAGCGCGGCCCCATAGCCCTGGATGCCGTAGGCCCCGGCCTTGTCCATCGGCTCCCCGGTTGCCACGTAGCGCTCGAGCAGGGCGGCATCCGCGGGCCGGAAGTAGACCGCGGTGGTATCCATCGCCTCGAACTCCACTCCATCCGCCCGCAGACAAACCGCGGTCATCACCTCATGGCGCCGCCCCTGGAGCAGCGACAGCATGCGCACTGCGTCGGCGGGGTCGGTGGGCTTCTCCAGGATATCGTCTCCCAGCACAACCGTGGTGTCCGCGCCGAGGACCCACGCGCCCGGTACGGCGCGCGATTTGTCGCGGGCCAGCCGGCGCACGTAGGCGGCCGGCGCTTCTCGGGGCAGCCGAATCTCCTGCACATCGGCCGCGTCCACCCGGTGGGGAATGCCCAGCATGGCCAGGAGCTGGTGCCGGCGCGGCGAGCGGGACGCCAAGACCAGAGGGTGATTCACGGAATCCTCTCAAGCAGGATGGTGACCGGTCCGTCGTTGTGAATCTCCACCTGCATGTCGGCGCCGAATTCTCCCGCCTGCACCGGAATGCCTTTTCCCTCGAGCTCGCCGAGGAAGCGCTGGTAGAGCGGAATAGCGACCTCCGGCCGGGCGGCGTCGATGAATGAGGGCCGCCGACCCTTCGCGGCGTCGCCGTAGAGCGTGAACTGGCTGACCACCAGGACCGCGCCGGCGACATCGCCGAGTGCAAGATTCATTTTGCCTAAGGCATCGGAAAAGACCCGGAGGCCCACCACTTTGTCGGCCATCCACACCACCTGGTCAATGGTGTCGGCCAGCGTAAAGCCTACCAGCAGGCAGTACCCCCTGCCGATCGCACCCACCGGGTTGCCGCCGATACTGACGGAGGCACGACTGACGCGCTGCAGCACCACTCGCATGGGGAACCGGGCTGAAGAATGAGTTGGCCGGGGCGGCGGAAAAGATAAGGGCATCCGTAGAAATCCCGATTGCCGGCCCATGCCCGGGACCCTACCGTTCCCTTCCCAACGCTTCCCCTACCCCAGGAGCACCGATGCGTCCGCTCGTCACCGCCATCGCCTTGTCCGCAACTGTACTTGCCTCGCTCGGCTGCGAGAGCGATGGAACCGGCCCTTCGACGCCCCTCAACGTCACCGGGACGACGGAACTCGACGCCAGCTCGACCAGCGCCTTCGTGTATTTCAGCCTTGGAACGGGGAGCGTGGTGAGCGTCGCCAGCCCGACGACCTCGAGCGACTGGGACCTGGCGCTGCGCCGCTACGAGGTCCGGCTCAATGGCGGGGCGGTCGGGCCGAAGGGGGTCTCGGGATTCGACCTGGCCAACAATGTCTCCGCCACACCGCAGCAGGTGCTGGCGTTCACGCCGGAGAATCAGCGGTCGGCGTTCGAGGCCATCGACATCGCTCAGGTTCCAGCCGCCGGCTCCTTCGTTACCGAATCGCTGACAGCCAATCCGCTCGGCTGGCTTTCATTCGGGGCGCAGGGGCCGGTCGCCAACAGCCAGGCGGCGTGGAAGGTCAAGCGCACCAGCGGCGGCGGCTACGCGCTGATGCGGGTGACCGGCCTGACCCTGTCGGGATCCACCCAACAGACCGCGCTGCTGTCCAGCGTCACGGTGGAGTATCGCTACCAGCCCGCCGGGGGCACGCTGGGCGCCAAGCAGACCGTCACGCTGGACCGGAGTGCCGGCCTCGGGGCGATCGACTTCTCCACCGGCATCCCCAGCCCGCCATTTGGATGCGGCTGGGATCTCCGGGCGAATGCCGATTTTTCCATCACCGCCAACGAACCCTGCAGTGTCGGGACGGCGCCGCTCGATGCGTCGGAGAGCTTCGATGCCGCGACCCGGGCCGACAACGCGCTCAGCTACGGAGCCTTCCTGGCGGGGCTGTCCGGCGCGGTGCCGTTCACTTCGTCGCTGGACGATCCACGGGGCCCGTTCCTCTACAACCTCGCGGGAGATAACCGGCTCTCAGCCACGTACAACATCTATCTGGTGAAAGTGGGCAGCGCGATCTACAAGGTCCAGCTGATCGGGTACTACTCTCCCACCGGCGCGAGCGGCCACCCTACGATTCGATACGCGCGCATTCAGTGAGCCGCCCGTTCCCGGTGGCGCTGCTGGCGGCGCTGCTCGCTGCCCCCGCGATCGCCGCGCAGCAGCCGGCCCGGGCGCGCGGTATCCGCGGCGTGACGGTGGACGCCGCCAGCGGCATGGCGGTGGCGGGCGCGCACGTCGACGCGCTGGTCGAGAGGAGCCGCACCGAAGCCGGCGCCGACGGAGCCTTTACCTTGACCGTCGCTCCCGGCGACACTCTGCTGGTGCGGGTTATCGGATACCGGCCGGTTCGGGTGGCGGCTCCCCTCACGGACGCGCCCATCACGATTCGCCTGGAGCCTACGCCACTCCGCCTGGGTGAGATCGTCGTCACCACCAGCCGGCGACCCGAGCGCGCCGGAGAAACGCCCACGCCGGTCACCACGGTGAGCGCCGCCGAGATCCGTGCCACCGCCGCTGCCTCGGTGGACCGGGTCCTGGCCCAGATTCCCGGCATACAGCTGCTCCCCTCCCAGCCGACCGGCGCCGATCTCTCCATCCGAGGCATCGACGGTGCCCGGGTACTGGTCCTCCAGGATGGAGAGCCGACCGCCGGTGCTCTGCTGGAAAATCGTGACCCAAGCCGCCTGTCCACGGCGGGCCTGCAGCGCGTCGAGGTAGTGAAGGGTCCCCTCTCGGCGCTCTACGGCTCGGACGCGCTCGGCGGTGTGGTCAACCTGGTGACGCGTGACCCGTCCGGCCCGCTGGCGCTCGGGGCCGAAGCGCGCTTCGGAGATGCCGGGCGGCGGGAGGCGCACGCCGACGCCGAGTCGGGCGGACACCGGATCGCCATGCGGATCGACGGTGCCTGGCGGGAGGACCGGCGGGTGCCGAGCATCAGCAGCGCGACCAGTGCCTTGGCGCGGGTCTGGGATCTGCGCGGGACGCTCCGCGCCAGCGCCTCATCCGCGCTCCATCTGCGGGCCGACGGCTCGTTCCTCCGGGAGCGCCAACGCTGGCAGGTCTCTTCCGACG
>JBEPVJ010000397.1:0-3146 GCA_041691095.1 Gemmatimonadales bacterium | reverse complement strand
CTGCCACCGACGGCCGGGAACAAATCAGATGGGCTGTCGCCTGCGCGCCCCACTGGACACACTTGCCACAGAATAGGAGATGAGGACTACAGTACTTACCTATTTGACGTAGTGATTTGGCCTGGTTAAAGTCTGGCCGCCCTCACCTCCCCGCGGTTCGGAGCCCCGAATGCACGACTCCGTCCTTAGTCCCGGCGTAAAGGCCTACCCGTTGGTGCCCCTGATTTACCAGCGCTGCTCGCCGGACGAGTCGGCGGCCCGGGCCCGGACGTTTTACGAATTGATGAATCGCCGGCGGACCACCCGGCACTTCTCCTCGGAACCGGTCCCCCGCGAACTGATTGAGCTGGCCATCCGGACCGCCGGGACGGCGCCGAGCGGCGCGCATCAGCAGCCCTGGACCTTCGTCGCGGTCTCTGATCAGGGCACCAAACAGCTGATCAGGGAAGCCGCCGAACGTGAGGAGTACGATTTTTATCATGGGAAGGCGCCACAGGAGTGGATTGACGCGCTTCTGCCCATCGGCACCGATGAACACAAGCCCCACCTGACCGATGCTCCCTGGGTCGTGATCCTGTTCCGACAGGCCTATGGCCTCGGACCGGCGGGCAAGAAGACTTACTACTACACCGACGAGTCATGCGGCATCGCCGCCGGCTTCTTCATCGCCGCCATCCATGGCATGGGCCTGGTGACCCTGACCCACACCCCGAACCCGATGGGGTTCCTCCGAGACCTGCTAGGCCGGCCCAAGAATGAAAAAGCGATGATCGTCCTCCCGGTTGGGTATCCTGCGGCGAACGCCGTGGTCCCCGACCTGTCCCGCAAGCATCTGGATGAAATCGCTGTTTGGAAGTGACTGTCGTGGTACGGTGTCGCACTCCCACTCACGACTCGAGCGCCGGCACGGCTGATTTGGACTTGTCACCGCCACCGTGTCCCCTATCTTGCAACTCATGCTGACCTCCGCGCTCTGCACCTGTACCAGCCGTCACCTCATGTGTAGCCCCCTGTCGTGGGTGGTGAGTGTGCGTGCGCGCGGCGCGGGATTCCCCTAGATCCCTGTAGCGAAAGCCAGGCAGCCTCATCGGCCGCGACCCCCCGGGAGTCGCGGCCGTTTTGTTTTTTACCCAAGGAGATCCGGATGACCACACCACCCGCCACCCGCGCCCCTTTCGGGATCCTCTACGAGCATCCCGACTGGTTCCGCCCCCTCTTCGCCGAGCTGGAGCGGCGCGGGATCCCGGTCAAGCGGATGCGCGCCGCGGAGCACTGGTACGATCCCTCCTCGCCCCGTCCGCCCTACGGGCTGGTGTTCAACCGGATGAGTCCGTCGGCGTACCTGCGGGACGCCGGCCACGCCGTGTTTCTGGCCCAGGCCTACCTCGCCCACCTGGAAAGCCACGGGATCAGGGTGGTCAACGGGAGCCGGGCCTATGCCGTCGAGACCTCGAAGGCGCTGCAGCTCTCCATTCTTCGGCAGCTGGGCCTGCCGCACCCGCGCTCGCGGGTTATCTGCCGTGCCGTCGATGCGCCCGCCGCGGCACGGGGGCTTCGATTCCCCGTGGTCGTGAAGCCGAACATCGGCGGCAGCGGGGCTGGAGTCCGGCTCTTCGACAGCGCGGACGCCCTGACTGACGCGTCGATCGAGGGACTCGAGCTGGGGCTCGATCATACTGCGCTGGTGCAGGAGTACGTCCCCGCGGAAGAGGGCCGCATCGTACGGGTCGAAGTGCTCGGCGGGACTTTTCTCTATGGAATTCGGGTGTATCCGTCCGGGGGGAGCTTCAACCTCTGCCCCGCGGACGCCTGCCAGACCACCGACGGCGCGGAGCTGATGCGCGGCGCCTGCGCGGTGGATGCGCCCCGGAACGGGATGAAGGTCGAGGGATACACCCCGCCGACCGACCTGATCACCGCGGTGGAGCGGATCGCCGCCGCGGCCGGGATCGATGTTGGCGGCATCGAATACTTCATCGATGCTCGTGACGGCAAGCCGTATTTCTACGACATCAACGCGTTGTCGAACTTTGTGGCCGAGGGGCCCCGCGTCGTTGGATTCGATCCGTTCGTGCGGCTGGTCGACTGGCTCGAACGGGAGGCGGCGTGACCATGCGCTTCGGCTACTGGCTTCCGGTCTTCGGCGGATGGCTCCGCAACGTGGCGGACGAGGGGATGGTGGCGCGGTGGGACTATGTCGCGCGGCTGGCCCGGCGCAGCGAAGAGCTGGGCTTCGATCTCACGCTCATCGCCGAGCTGAACCTCAACGACATCAAGGGACCCGAGGCGCCGGCGCTGGATGCGTGGACCACCGCGTCGGCACTCGCCGCGGTGACCTACCGGCTCGAGATCATGGTGGCCGTGCGGCCCACGTTCCATGCGCCGGCGCTCCTCGCCAAGCAGGCCGCGAACATCGACCACATCAGCAATGGACGGCTGGCCCTCAACGTGGTCTCCTCCTGGTGGGCCGACGAGGCCCGCCGCTACGGTGTGACATTCGACGACCATGACGCGCGGTACGACCGAACCGCGGAATGGCTGGCGGTGGTCGATGGCATGTGGAGCCGGCCGCGCTTCAGCTTCCGCGGCGATTACTACCGGGTAGACGACGCCCTGCTCTCGCCCAAGCCGATCCGGAAGCCCCGTCCACCGATCTACGCCGGCGGGGAATCCGAGGCGGCCAAGGCACTCATCGCGCGGTCCTGCGACGCGTACGTGATGCACGGCGACGCCCCCGACACGATCGCGGCGAAGGTGGCCGACATGACGGCCCGACGGGAGGCCGCCGGGCTGGGAGAGCGCCCGCTGAAATTCGGGGCAGCGGGTTACGTGGTGTGCCGCGGCAGCGAGGCCGAGGCCCGGCGCGAGCTCGGCCGGATTACCGATGTGCGCCAGAGCGCCGCGGGTTATGCCAACTACGAGGACTGGGTGGCCAATACCCGGCTGGAGCAGCGGGTGAGCCTGGAAGACTACTCGGTGTCCAACCGGGGGCTGCGCAGCGGGCTGGCCGGCACGCCGGAGCGGATCGCCGAGCAGATCCTGGCCTTCGAGGAGGCCGGGGTGGACCTGCTGCTGCTGCAATTCAGCCCGCAGCTGGAGGAGATGGAACGATTTGCCGAGGAAGTCATGCCCCTGGGGCGGGCGGC
>JBEPVJ010000396.1:0-3153 GCA_041691095.1 Gemmatimonadales bacterium | reverse complement strand
CCAGATCCGCACTGTCTGGTCTCCGGATCCACTTGCTAACCGGTCACCCTGCGGCGGGCTCGACCACAACGGCGGTTCCGTAGCAGAGCACTTCCGTCACTCCCTGCATCACCTCGTTCGCATCGTACCGAATTCCGATGATGGCGTTTCCCCCCGTCTGCTCGGCGTGCTCGATCATCAACTCGAAGGCCTCCTGCCGCGCCTTTTCGCACAGCTCCACGAAGTTGGAGATCCGTCCACCAAAGAACGTCTGGAAGGTGGCGCCCATCAATCCGATCACCGAGCGGGACCGAACCGTCACCCCCATCACCACACCCAGTGTCTGGACCGCATTGAAGCCGACCAGCTCGAAGGAGGTGGTGGTCATATGGTGCAGAATTTTGGGACCATCGTAGCGAACGGGCTTGGCCACAACTCCTCCGGAGCGTAGGGGACCGTTCCGAAGATAATGCGGCCTAGTCGGAGCGCAGCGCGGTCAGGGGGTCGACCCGGGTGGCCCGGCGCGCCGGCACCACCACCGCTACGATCGAGGCGGCGAGCAGCGTCCCCGCCACGACCAAAAACACCAGCGGGTCACGAGCCGAGGTGTGATACAGCATGGGCGCCAGGAATCGTCCCCCAATCAGGGCGATCGCGGCCCCCGCCACCATCCCGATGATGACCACCCGCAGTCCGTCCCGGAGCACCGAGCCGACGATTTGCCGCCCCGAGGCACCCAGTGCCGAGCGAATCCCGAACTCCCTGGTACGCTGTACCACGGTATACGACATGACGCTGTAGAGACCGAGCGCCGCGACCAGGAGCGCCAGCGCACCGAACAGGCCGAACATCACCGCTCCCAGTCGCCACGGCTGGATTTCGGGATCGATCTGGGACTGAAACGTCCGAATGTTCGCGAAGGGGAGGTTGGCAGCCATCGACAGGAATGTGGCCCGGACCTGAGGAATGAGCTCCGCCGGCGGGCGCCGGGTCCGGAGAAAGAGAATCCGATCCCGACTCATTCCCATGCCGGCCGACTGCGCCAGCGGTACATAGTACATCGCGCGTGGCTTTTCCTGGATCGCGTCGATCCGCGCGGTCGTCACTACCCCGACGACCTGGACGCAGGGAAGGCTGTCCGCGCCGACCTTGATGCACTGACCCAGCGGTTGTCCCTTGGGCCAGAAGGCATCCGCCATTTCCTGATTGATCACCATGACCCGCGCCGAGCCGATGCGGTCCTCCACGGTGATCCCCCGTCCCCGCACCAACCGCATGCCGAGCGTCTCGAAGTACGTGGGCGAGACACCGTTGTAGAAGGGCCCCCCTTCAGGGAGGCGCGGGGTGGAGTCGCGGTCGGTCAGGCGGAGGTGGGTGCTGTTCATGGTCCAGAAGGGACTATTGATGGCCAGGCTGGCCCGCTCCACGCCGGCCAAGACCGTCACTCGCTCGAGCGCCTGATCGTAGAAGGCGGCCTGCCCGGCGCGGTCGTAACCCGCGAGACCGAGATTCACTTCGGCCACCAGAACATTTCGCGAGTCGTAGCCTGTGTCGGTGTGCACCACCCGCCAGAGACTCCTCACGAAGAGCCCGGCCCCGATCAGCAGCACCAGTGACAGACAGGCCTGAGTCGCGAGGAGCCCGGTGCGAATCCTCGACCGCGGTGACCCGGCGTCGGATGCACTGGTGCGCAGCGCCGCCGTCAGGGCCGGGCGGCTGGCCTGGATGGCTGGAGCAAGGCCGGTGAGCAGCCCGGTGCCCAGCGTGGCGAGCGCGGTCACGCCCGCCACCCGCCAATCGAGCGGACTGTCGGTCCAGCTCACGTTGGGAAGCAGCATGGCCCGAAGCAGCTGACCGCCCCAGCGGGCCAGTGCCAGCGCGATGACACCGCCGCCCATGGCGAGCAGCAGGCTTTCGGCGAGGAGCTGGCGCACCAGGCGCCCGCGACCCACGCCCAGGGCCAGGCGCACGGCGATTTCACGCCGGCGGCTGGCGGCCCGGGCCAGCAACAAGTTGGCGACGTTGGCGCATACGATCAGCAGCACGATGAGGGCGACGCTGGCGAGCCAGAGCGCCACCCGCTCTCGCGCGTGGGATACCGCCTGGCGCTCGAAACCCTGGAGCGACACCAGCGCGGCCACCGCGCGGTGATCGCTCTCGGGATCCTTCTCGACCGCGGCCCGCTGGACCCGGGTCGCCTCGTCCGAGGCGAGGGTGCGGCTGAGGCCCGGCTTGAGCCGCGCGAGGACCTTGAGCCACTGCCAACTGTAGGTCTTGCTGAATTCATCGCTCTTGCCGACGACATCCCGCGCCCCGGCGTGAAGCGGAACCCACGCATCGACGGCCTCCAGGTCGACGCCGTGAAAGCCGTAAGGCGCCACACCAATCACGGTATAACTCTGGCTCCCCAGGAACAGCGTCTTGCCGAGGGCCTTGTCCGGTCCTCCGAAGGCGCGCGATGCATATGCCCCGCTCAGCACCGCGACCGGCTCGGCGTGCCCGGGCCGGTCTTCCTCTTCGGTGAAGAACCGCCCGAGCAACGGGCGCACCCCGAGCAACCGGAAGTAGGAGGGAGTGGCCAGGGTGACCGGCACTCTGGCGGCATCGGCGCCGCGACCCAGGGGCATTTCCTGCTGAGAGAAGTACGCCGCGATGTCGGAGAAGTAACCGGCATGATCGCGCTGGTCTGTGTAGGTCAGCCACGCCATGCTCTCGTTGGTCCAGGAATGCCCCAGCGATCCTTCGGACTCGGTCAGCTGCAGGCGCGAGATCGAGCCCGCATCCGTTACGTAGGCCGGAGGCCGCAGCAGGAGCCGGTCCACCAGGCCGAACATCACGGCATTGGCACCGATGCCGAGACCCAGCGTGACCACGATGACCGCGGCGAAGGCCGGCTGCCGGGCGAAGCCTCGCAAGGCGTAGCCGATGTCCTGGGAAAGATCTTCCAGCCAGCTCACTCGTCGCTCTTTCTGGCGCCGCCCCCGGTCGATGCGCGCTAAGGCGGCGCGGGTTACTCCGATATTGCCGAAGCGGCGGCGGGCCTCGGCGCCCGCCGCCTCGGGGCTCAGTCCCGCCGCGACCAGCCGCTCGCGTTCTACCTCGAGATGAAACTCCAGCTCCGCGTCGATCTCGCGTTCAATCGGCGCGTCGCGCCCGACCAGCCGGAAGAGCCGG
>JBEPVJ010000395.1:0-3161 GCA_041691095.1 Gemmatimonadales bacterium | reverse complement strand
TGGCGCTGGCGCAGGCCTATGTGGCGGACACGGTCGCATCCGGAGACCGGGCCCGTGCCCTGGGGTGGCTCTCCTCCGCGACAGCGGTCGGGCTGATCCTCGGGCCGGTGATCGGCTCGTTCGCGGCACACTGGGGCCAGGCGGCGCCGGGTCTGATCGCGGCGGGGCTCTGCCTGCTCAACGTGGTGTTTGCCTGGAAGTGGCTGCCGGAATCGAAGCCGCCCCGCAAACCGGGAGATCCGATCCCCGAGCGCCGACCAATCTGGCATGCCACCTGGCAAGTGATTCGTCACCCGAAGGGCGCGGTCCCCAAGTTCATCTGGATTTATGCCGCCGGCATGCTGGGCTTCACCGCCATGACCTCGGTGCTGGCGCTCTACATGGGCGTACAGTTCGGACTCAACGAGAAGACCATCGGCTACGTCTTCCTCTACGTGGCGGCGCTCTCGCTGGTCATGCGCTCTCTGCTGCTGGGCCCGATCGTTCGGCGCATCGGCGAGCCCGGCGCCATGCGGGCCGGCACGGTGCTGCTGACGCTGGGCCTCTTTCTCTATCCCTTCATGCATTCGCTCTGGCTGCTTGCGCCGGTAATGGCGCTGGTGCCCATCGGGACCGCGCTTCTCTTTCCCGCCACTACCGCGCTGATGTCGCATGCGTCGGATCGCGCCTCGGTGGGGGAGACGATGGGCGTCGCGCAGACCTTCGCGGGGCTCTCCCGGGTGGTGGCGCCGCTGATCGCCACGTCGGCGTTCCAGCGCTTCGGGCCGCCGGCGCCGTTCTATATCGCCGGCTCGATCGTGCTGCTGGTCGGCGCGATGGCGTTCCGGCTCGACGTGGCTCCGCATGCCCTCCGCCAGAAGAGCGCCGGTTGAACCTGCCGGACTCTTCCGCCGGGTTCTCCGGGGCATCCTGGAGCGACGTGGCGCCCCTCTACGATGCGCTGGCCTCGGCCCCGCTCGACGCCGGCACTCTCGATGGGTGGCTGCGCCAGTGGTCACGGCTGGAGGAGCTGATCGGCGAGTCGGCGTCCCGCGCCATGATCGCCTACACCTGCGACACCTCCGACTCCGCCAAGGAAGCGGCGCACCTGCGCTTCTCGACCGACGTCATCCCCAAGGCCGAAGAGCAGGGGGTTCGGCTGGCCCGCCGCCTGGTCGGGCTCGGCGCGGTGCCGCCCGGTCTCGAGACGACGGTCGCCCGGTTCCGGACCGCGATCGACATCTACCGGGAAGCCAACGTGCCCCTCTTCGCCGAGCTGGAGGAGCTGGGGTCGCAGTACCACCGGATCACCGGCGGAATGATGGCGGAGTGGGAGGGCGCGCTCCGGCCGCTCCCCCAGATGGCGCCACTGCTCCAGAGCGTGGACCGGCGGGTTAGGGAAAATGCTTTTCGCGCCACCGTCGCGCCGTACCTGGCCGGAAGATCCGAGCTGGCCGAGCTGTTCACCCTGATGGTTGAGCGGCGGCAGGCGGTCGCCAGGAACGCGAATTTCCCCGATTACCTCACTTTCTCCTTTGCCGCGAAGCACCGCTTCGACTACACGCCGGGGGATTGCTGCCGGTTTCACGACGCCGTGGAGTCGGTGGTGGTGCCGGCCCACACCCGCGCGCTCGCCGCACGGCGGCAACGGCTGGGAGTGGATGTGCTGCGCCCCTGGGACACGGCGGTCAATCTTTATCGCCCGGAAACGCTGCGGCCGTTTACCGACGGCGCCGACCTGGCCCGCGGGGTCAGCCGGGTGTTCAACCGGGTGGATCCGGTGCTCGGTGCGCAGTTCCATACGATGATGGAGGAAGACCTCCTCGATCTCGACAGCCGGAAGGGCAAGGCGCCGGGCGGCTACTGCGACACGCTGCATGTGATCGGCCGGCCATTCATCTTCATGAACGCGTCGGGCGTGCTGGACGACGTCACCACGCTGCTGCACGAGGGCGGGCACGCGTTCCACGCCTTTGCCGCGCACGAGCAGCCGCTGGTATGGCAGCGCCACCCCGGCGCCGAGGCGGCCGAGCTGGCCTCGATGAGCATGGAGCTGCTTGCGTTGCCGGAGCTTGGCCCGCCGGATGGGATGCTGGACGAGCGGGACGCCGCGGTCGCGCGGCTGGAGCACCTGGAGGATGTCCTGGCGAGCCTGGTCCACATCGCGACCGTGGATGCCTTCCAGAACTGGATCTACTCCAGCGGCAAGGGGCTCGACCCCGACCAGCGGGACGGGGCGTGGCTACGGATCCGGGCGCGCTTCGAGCAGGGGGTGGATTGGAGCGGGCTCACCGCGGAGCGGGTCTCACGGTGGTACCGGCAGATTCACATCTTCTTGTATCCGTTCTACTACATCGAGTACGGGATCGCGCAGCTGGGCGCGCTGCAGGTGTTCCGCAATCAGCGCCGCGACGGAGAGGCCGCTCTGGCGGCGTATCGGCGGTTCCTGGCGCTGGGCGCGACCGAGCCGCTGCCGAATTTGTATCGGGCGGCGGGGGCGTCGCTGATCTTCGATCCGGTCGGGATGCGGCCGCTGATCGACCTGGTGGAGGAAGAGATGGAGCGGCTTCGGACGGTCGTCGAGCGGTAAACATTGTTAACTGCAGCCCACAGATTCCACAGATTTCTCAGTTGGTTCAGTTGATCCTGCAAGCGTGCTGCCGCTGAAGGATGGAAATGCTGGACCTCGGTGAAATCTGTGGACGGCTGTTTCCGACCAAGGCAACCAAACGGGCGCGGCCGTCGGCGGCCGTGCCCGACCGGGGGATGGAGGTCGAGTGTGGGGCGGGGGGGTGTCTGCCGTTGCGTCTCGCCCCCGCCGGGACGAGATTTCGGCGCTGCTGAACGACTACCGTGACTCAAGGACCAGGAGACCGGATGGCGAAGGAAGAGGGAATCGAGATGGAGGGGGTCGTTCAGGAGGTCCTGCCGGACCGTAACTATCGCGTCCTGCTGGAGAACGGCCACACGATTCTGGCCTACGCCGCCGGCAAAATGAGCAAGTTCAAGATCAGGGTGCTCGAGGGAGACCGTGTGAGCGTGGTGCTTTCCCCCTACGACCTGACCCGTGGCCGGGTTATCTACCGGCACAAATAGTCGTTTCGACTCTCGCAAGCAAGCAAAGCGGGCCGCCGTTGGAGGCGGCCCGCGTGATTTTTCTGGGGGGCGGGGGCTTTAGTCGT
>JBEPVJ010000394.1:0-3137 GCA_041691095.1 Gemmatimonadales bacterium | reverse complement strand
AGATTTGTATAAGAGACAGGAATCGAGATAGGGCCGCGAGCGGGTTAACGCCTGTACCGCTTCGGCCTGCTCCCGGCTCCCGACCACGCCGATGGCGCCATAGATCACCTTGCGCCAGGCGCGGCCGCGCGGGGCAGGGGTTCCGCGGTTGTCCACGCTGGCCACGATGTAGCCCTGGTCGGCGAGCATCCCGTGCCAGAGTCCCTGCGCGCCGGTCCAGGTATCCCGCACCGTCTGGCCGGCTGGCTCGCCATAGACGAACATCAGCAGCGGATATCTTTTCGTTGCGTCGAAGTCTCGCGGACGAATCATCCAGCCGTCGAGCGTCACGCCTCCGCCGACCCCCACCTTGAAGAATTCGGTGGGGTGGGTCAGCTGAGCGACGGCGGTTCGCTGGGCGGCATCATCCACCAGGGACCGGACGACCTGGTGAGAAGGGAGCCGGACCAGCCGGACTACCGGTGGGGCATCGACCTTCGAATAGAACTGGAACGCCCACCTGGTATCGGGAGACATCAGGTACCCATGGGTGCCGGGCTCCGACGCGGGAGATACCCGCTCGGCGGCGCCCTTGCCGTCGAGCCTGACCCGGTAGAGATAGCGCTGGGTGGCATTGTCCGGCGACGCGCTGTAGTAGAGCCAACCGCCCGGCTCGTCCACGCCGTCGACACCGGTGATATCAAACGCGCCAGGCGTGACCAGCGACACCTTGGCGCCATCGCGCGAGACCCGGTACACGTGGCGCCATCCGTCACGCTCACTGACCCAGAGGAATTCGGCGCCGTGGTTGAGCCAGTCGACGTCGTTCACCACGTCCACCCAAGCGCTGTCGCGCTCGGTGAGCACGGTCCGGGCCGCACCGGTCGTGGCATTGGCGAGTACCACGCGATCGGTATTCTGCAGCCGGTTGATGCGCTGGAGCATGACTTCACCGGGCCCGGCCCATTCCATCCGGGGGAGGTAGTTGTCCCGCGCGTCATCCTGCAGGTCGATCCACCGTGTGGGTCCTCCCGAGGCGCCCACTACGCCGGCGCGGACGGCGGAATTGCTGGTGCCGGCCTTGGGATATTGAATCGGCGTGACGATCGGATACAGCGAATCGGTATCGTTGATGAGGCGATAGGTACCGACCCCGGTCATGTCGAACTGCCAGTAGGCAATCCGTGCGCCGTCGGGGGACCAGCGAAATCCGTCTTGCAGCCCGAATTCTTCCTCGTATACCCAGTCGGTCATGCCATTGACGTGGAGCGAGTCGGCCCCGGTAGTGAGCCGGGTGACCACGGCGTCCGCGAGGCGCTCGACGTAGAGGTCGCCCTGGCGCACGTAGGCCACGCGGGTGCCGTCGGGGGAAAACTTGGCGTACATCAGCGACGACTCGGGTGCATCCGGGCCGCCCAGCTTCTGCAACGACCCGCTGGCGCGATTGAGAACCCAGTAGTCGCCGCGGGTATTGGACCGCCAGACTTTCTTCGAATTGGTGAAGACCAGGAGCTGGGAGCCGTCGTCGGACCAGCCATAGTCTTCGATGTCCAGCGGCGCGCTCTGGCCGCGTGGCACCAGGCTGCTTGCCGGGACCATCACGGTGCGGGCGCCACTGGCGGGATCGTAGCGGACGATGTCCACCGCGCCGCTGGCGGCTTCGGACCGCTCGAGCGTGGTGTACGCGGCGCCCTTCTCGATCCAGCGGGCCGGCCCGAAGCGCTGGCTCGGGGAAAACTCCCGAGTGGCGAAGATCCGGTGAAGCAGGTCGCTGACCGCGGGCGATTGCGCCGCGATCCGGCCAGGAAGTAAAACGAGCGGGCACAGGGCCAACGCGGCCAGCAAGGCGGTGCGCTTGGTCATTCAGCCTCCGAAAGGGTCAGCCCAGCTCCAGGACACCGAGACGGGACGGGTCGTGCCGGTCGCCGCGCAGATAGATCCATCCGCCGCCGCCGCTCCACACCAGCTGGCCTGCCCGGCGGAGCCGCTCCGGCTGCATCTCATTGATCAGCAAATCGAAATCCAGGCGCGCGCCGGAATGGTGCCCGGCCAGCCGCGGATCGTCGAGGCGCAAGGTCACCAGGTAACCGAGGTCGGTCCCGGTCCAGGATCCGTGCACTGCGATCGGCGCGGTCCCGTCACCCAGCGGCCGCGAGATCAGTCCGCCTCCATCCTGGGGGGTCACCATTGTGGCTCGCACTTCGCTCTCGACACCCAGGTAAATCTGGAGTCCGTCCGAATTTATGTCTTCCGGTTCATTGTCCAGCTCCAGGGACACCGCGTCCGCTCCCCGAAACACCACCTCAGGCTTGGATATCGCTACGGCGATGAAGAGCGCTTCACCGTCCCAGTTGATCCAGGCCCGGGCGCTGAATCCCTCGGGGTCATACGGTTCTTCGCTTCGACGGTACTGGTGCTCTCCATCCAGATCGAGTGGGGAACCGGTATCGAACCCCTCCAGCGTCCCATCGAGTGCAGGCGGAGCATGAAGGTACGGCGCGACCGCGGAGACCCCGTCCTCGCGCGCCTCGAAGAATGGTCTATGCGTAGGCGGTGCCGAGCGAAGTCCCGCCAGGGTATGGCGCCGGCCAGCGTGCTCGATGATGACACTGGAATCGGAGAGATGATACCGAAAAATTCCGGAAGCCGCCGTGACCTCGATCTCACCGGAATCCAGCAGCCGGACCGTAGGCACCACAGCGCCCGCCGGGGCCATGCTCAGCAGCGTGATCCAGCGCCGGCCGCCGCCCTTGGCGCGTAGAAGCAGAAACCTTCGGCGCTGTCTGGCGCCGGGCAGTCCCGGGCCTTCAGCGACAATGATTTCTGCATCGGGTGCGAGGAACACCGCCCGCAGTACCTGATCGCTCTGCGGGCTGGTGATACTGATGACCACGGGATCCGTGGTAGCCGGGATGAATCGTTCCGCGTTCGAGACGAACTCGTTGTTCACCGCGGCTGCTTCCCAGCGGCCCGTCGCGCTGATTTCCATCTCTCCTTGGAAATGCCAGGGCAGCTCGACGAGACCTTCTGCTTCCGGCGCGATATCGAGTACGTCGAGCAGCAGGCCGGAAGACGCCACCAGGGTGCGCCGGAAGCTCCCGGCCTTCGCCCGGCACCAGGACCATTCGCCTTCGGACTCGAAGGCTTCACACCAGGCG
>JBEPVJ010000393.1:0-3178 GCA_041691095.1 Gemmatimonadales bacterium | reverse complement strand
GGTTTTTTTTGGGGGGGGGGGGGTTTTTGGGGTTTTTGGGGGTTGGTTGGGGGGGGGGGGTTGGCGGCGGCGGTTTCGGCGGGTTCGGTGGCGGCGGCGGGTTCAGCGGCGGCGGAGCGGGAGGAAGATTCTGATGCAGGATTCACTCGATGGCATCGTGACGCCGGCACTTGCCCAGCTCGATGCCGTGCTGCCGGCCGGTTTCTCTGCCGTGCTCTATGGCTCTGGCGCGCGCGGCGAATTCGTCCCGGGCGTCTCCGACCTGAACCTGCTGGTCGTCTGCGAGGCGCTCGACGTAGGCACACTGCGGCGGATCTCCGGCGTGATGGCGGGATTGCGGCGCCAGAAACAGCCGCCCCCTCTGCTGATCGAGCGGAGGGAATGGGAACGCGCCACCGACGTGTTCCCGATCGAGATCACGGACATGCAGGTGGCGCACGCTGTGTTGCGAGGGCCCGACCCGGTGGCCGGCCTCGACGTCGATCCGGTGGATCTCCGTCGCGCGCTGGAGGCCGAGTTGCGGGCACGGCTGCTGCGGCTGCGACAGGCCTATGCCGGCGGATCCGAGGACCCCAAGCTGCTGGGCCATGCCGCCGCGGGCACGGTGAGCTCGGTCGTCACGCTGCTCCGGGTTAGCCTGGTGCTCGAGGGCCAAGCGGTGCCGGCCGGCACCTCGGCGTGCCTGGCCGCCGCGGGCCGGGCGCTGGGGCTGGACCCCAGCCCGGTGGCCGAGCTGTGGAACCGCCGGCGGGACGGCGTGCGCGGCTGCACTCCCGAGCTGTTCGAAGGGTATCTTTCGGCGGTCGCATCCGCGGTCCGCGTTACCGATCAATTCTCTCGAGGAGGTCAGTGATGGGCAGGCTTCGGCGTTCGTTTGCGGCGGTTGCCGCCGCAACGTTGCTCGCGACCGGTTGTGGATACAACACGATCCAGACCAAGGACGAAGCGGTCAATTCGTCGGCTGCGCAGATCAAGACCCAGCTGCAGCGCCGGGCCGACCTGATTCCCAACCTTGTCGAAACGGTCAAGGGCTTCGCGCGCCAGGAAAGCACGGTATTCATCGCCGTCGCAAACGCGAGGAGCCGGCTCTCCGGCGCGGTCCAAAGCGGAAACCTCCAGCAGATGGGGGAGGCCAACCAGGCGCTGACTCCGGCGCTCGGTCGCCTGATCGCGATCGCGGAGGCCTATCCCGATCTCAAGTCGAACCAGAATTTTCTGGATCTGCAGAATCAGCTCGAGGGCACCGAAAACCGGATCTCGGTGGCGCGGCAGGACTACAACAAGACCGTCGAAGACTTCAACGCGTACATCCGGCGGTTCCCGTACAATCTGACAGCAAAGATCACCGGCCATGGAAAGCCCCGGGAGTATTTCGAGCTGACCACTCCCGGTGCCGCCGACGTACCGAAGGTGAAGTTCTAGGACCGGGAGCAAGCGCTGGACACCAACGCGAAGCCCCGCCAACAGCGCGGGGCTTCGTGCGTTGAGAGAGGAACGCCACCGCTAGTCTGTCACGACCTCGGGCAGGATGTACCGTCGCGGATCGACCGCCCGTCCATTCACATGCACCTCGTAGTGGAGATGCGGGCCGGTGGACAATCCGGTCGCGCCGACCAGCGCGATGCGATCGCCGCGCTGCACCTTCTGCCCGACCCGCACCAGAATCCGGGAGGCGTGGGCGAACTTGGTCACGATTCCGAAGCCGTGATCGATGGTGACCACGTTCCCGTATCCGCTTTCCCATCCCGCCGACGCTACGACTCCACCCGCCGGAGCTTCGATCGGAGAGCCCATCGGCGCGCTCACATCGAGACCCTCGTGGGCCCGCGACACATGCAGGATTGGATGGAAGCGCATCCGCGAGAAGGCGCTGCTGAGCCAGCCGGCGGTCGGCATGATCGATGGCGTGGCGGCGAGCCGCTCGGCGTGAAGGGCCAGGCTGTCGCCCGCTTCCTTGAACGACGCCGAGAGCAGGCTGGCGCGGCGCACCAGCGCGTTGAGATCCACGCGGACCTGGCCGGCTCGGCCGATCAGCTCGGTCGACGGCGGCTGGGCAGGTCCGGAGGGGAGCGGCCCGCCGATGCCGACCGCGTGGACCTGGGGATCGATGGGATCGACGTTGGCCAGCAGCCGAAGCTGCGCGTCACGCACCTCCAGCGACGCCATCGTGTCGGTGAGCGAGCTGACGTGACTGGACAGCAGGTTGAGTTCGTCGGTAAGGTGAGCGTTTTCCTGCTCGAGTCGCTCGGCCCGCGCGAGATTCAGGGAGCGGCGCACCGTGGCGTAGCCCAGCAGCATCGCGAGCATCATCGCCGCCACACCCAGGCTCCCCACCAGCTTGAGCGCGGTGTGCGACACCTCGATGATCTTCGAGGCGCTCGAGCCTTGCGGCACGATGACGATGGTCCAGCGACGTTTGGACATTCGGGCACCTGCGGAACACTTGGAATGCTAGGGAAAGTGTCGGTGAGACCTGCCGCCGACCAGCGGGCACTGCATGGCTCTCGGAGTGCGGAGCCGGGGATATAATGCCTCTCGATCGGGTCCCTGTCAAGCGCGGGAGGCTGTCTAAATATTTGTGATGTCGCGGGTTACGACAGGGACCAGGTTACGGTACTACAACGTCTTGGGAGCCGGCTCCGGTTTTGGGAAGAGCACCGGCGCTCGGCTGGTCCGGTCTCCGGCCACGGGCGGGGCGGCAAGGGAATCCCAGAGTGGTCCCTCCGGCCGTCCACTTCTTCCCAGCGACTCGTAGATGCTCGCGCACTTATCCGGGAGGAATGGGGCCGCCAGGACCGTCAGGCGATAAAGACACCGCGCCAGGCTGGCCAGTGCCATATCCAGCTCAGCCTCCTGACCCGCCTTGGCCAGCACCCAGGGAGCAGTGCGAACGATGTACTGATTCGCCTCGGTGACCAGGGCCCACACCGCATCAGCGCCGCCCCGCACATCGAACCGATCCATTGCTTCCCGGTACGCCGCCAGGGCCGCCGTTCCGGCGGTATCGAGGGGGGTAACCGCCGCACTGCCGGGCACGATGCCTTCACGGTACTTGGCCAGCATCGCCAGGGTCCGCGACACCAGGTTGCCCAGGCCATCCGCCAGGTCGGAGGTGTAGCGCTCGTCGAAGCGGTCCCAGGTGAAGTTCCCGTCGTTCTCCATGCCGATTTCCCGGAGC
>JBEPVJ010000392.1:0-3188 GCA_041691095.1 Gemmatimonadales bacterium | reverse complement strand
GCTGGTGAGAAACCCGAGGGGAATGCCGACCAGCCCGGCGCCGATCGCGCTCGCGATCGAAAGCACCAGGCTCCCCGCCAGCGCCCGCCATTCGTTGCCCTCGCGCGCAAAGCGGCCCACCGCTTCGAGGGTCCACTTCCCCGGCCCGCCCACCGCCTCGGTCAGGACCAGCACCAGCGGATACACCACCAGCCAGCCGAGCAGCAGGAGCGCGAGCCCGCCCAGCGCCTCGCGGCGCAGCGCGCGCTTCACTTCCCGACTCCGCAGAAGAGGTGCAGCCCGGCACCGGTCGGCGCTATTCCCACCCGGGTCCCCACGACCGCCCCATCGGACGGCGCCAGCACTTCCACGGTCACGTCGGCGGCGATCCGGACGGTGAAGAGCGCGCTCGCGCCGAGGAACCGGCGGTCGATCACCTCGCCGGAGAGGACCCCATCGGCCGCGGGAACCAGGCGGAGCGCCTCGGGGCGCACCACCAGCATGCAGTGCTCGCCGAACTCGCCCTGATGCGCCACGTCCCACGGCGCGGTGGCGCCGGGGAGGCGTACGCGGGTTATGCCGTCCGCATGAGACACCACCTCGACCGGCACCACGCTCGCCCGGCCGATGAATCCCGCCACGAACGACGATTGGGGCTTCAGGTAGAGCTCCTCGGGCGTGCCGACCTGCTCCAGCTTCCCGTCCCGCAGCACCGCCACCCGGTCGGCGAGATCGAACGCCTCCTCCTGTTCGTGGGTGACCAGCACCGTCGTGATGCCGATCTTCCGGATCAAGACCCGCAGCTCCCGGCGGGTGCGTTCGCGCAGGGTCGGATCGAGATTGGAGAGCGGCTCGTCCAGGAGAAGCACCCGGGGCTCCGGGGCCATCGCGCGGGCCAGGGCGACCCGCTGCTGCTGCCCCCCGGAGAGCGCACTCACCGGCCGGCGCTCCAGTCCGGCCAGCTCCACCATCTCCAGCGCCTCGCGCACCCGTCGCTCCTGCTCCCCGGCGGGAACGCCCAGGCTCTCGAGCCCGAACGCCACGTTTTTCCCGACGTCGAGGTGGGGGAAAAGGGCGTAGTGCTGAAAGACCATGCCGAAGCGCCGCGCCGCCGGGGGCGTACCAGTCACGTCTTCGTTGTCGACCACGATACGGCCGGCGTCGGGGGTCTCGAAGCCGGCCAGCAGCCGGAGGGTGGTGGTCTTCCCGCTCCCGCTGGGCCCCAGCAGGGCGAGCAGATCGCCCCGGGGCACCTCGAGCGAGAGCGAGTCCACCGCGAACTGCGGGCCGAAGCGGCGGGTTAGGCCATCGAGCCGGAGGTAGCCGCTATCGTCCCGCGCGCCGCGCACCGTCGTCACTGCTTGCCGGTGTTTCGCACCCGCTGGTCCCAGTACGCCATCCACGCCGGCCCTTCGCGCGCCAGCAGTTCCCAGTCAATGTCGGTCTCTTTCATCTCCCGCTCCACCCCGGCGATCCATTCGGGAATCGAATCCTTGGGCAGGTTCCGCCGGGCCGGGAGCCGGAACACGTGGCGCGCCGCCAGCAGCAGCGCCTCGTCGCTGGCCACCCAGTCGATGAACCGCTTGGCGGCCGCGGCGTGGCGGGAGCCCTTCACCAGCCCGATGGCGTCGTCGATCACCACGGTGCCGCTGGAGGGAAAGCGGTAGTCGAGCGGTAACCCGCGTTGCCGGTCGATCAGCACGTCGGGCAGGTCCCACAGCGTCACCAGTCCCTCCTGGCGCCCTAGCTTCTGGGTGAGCAGGAGCGGGCTCAGCACGTAGGCCCGGGTCTGCCCGTCGAGCTTGCGCAGCCACGCCATCCCCGCCGAGGTGTCGCCGCCGGCCTTGATGCCGCGATAGATGACCAGCCCCCAGATCGCCCGCATGGTCCCCGAGGCCATCGGGTCCCGGATCAGGACCTGATCCTTCCAGCGGGGCGCCAGGATGTCGTCCCAGTCGTGCGGCGCCGAGTCGCGCGGCACTGCGGTGGAGTTGAACGCGATCACCGCCGGGGTGCGATAGACCGGCCAGTAGAGGTCGCCCGGCCCGATGCCCCGCGGCCCGACGTCCCCAGCCCAGGACGGGCGGTACGGTGTGAGGAGCGAATCGGCCACGCCGCGATCGAAGATGGTGGTCGGCCCGCCGAACCAGACGTCGGCCTGCGGGTTCGCTCGCTCCGAGCGCAGCCGGTCGAAGACCTCCTGGCTGCCCATGTCGAGCCACCGGATGTCGATGTCGGGATTCTTCGCTTCGAAGGCCTTCTCCAGCACGCCGAGCTGGTCGGGACCGTGCGGCGAATAGAGCACCACCGGCGTGCGCCCGTCGCCCCCGCCGCATCCGGCGAGCAACAGCAGCATCCCGGCGACCCGGTGAAATTCAGGGTTGCGGAGGCGTGGCACGCAGATCCAGCAGGTTGAGGAAGAGGCGATAGGCGCCCGGGACGCCCGCCGGCAGCTGCCGGAAGAAGGCGAGGCCGGTATAGATGTAGGTGCCCTTGCCGAGCTGGCTCACCAGCAGCCCACCCCGAAGCGGCGCTTCTCCAGGATCGGACACCTCCACCAGCGGCGTGTAGGAGGCGTCCCAGGTATGCGCGAAGTACAGCCCCCGCTCCTGCACCCATCCGGCCCAATCGGAGTCCGCCAGCCGATTGGGCCGCGCGAAGGCCTGGCTGCCAGGGGACAACAGCTTCACCACGGCGTTTTCGTCGGTGACCCGGTCGTGTGGTGCAGCCACCGTGAGTGGCGCCGGCGCGAAGTGACCGTTGAAGTAGGGCTGCTGCTGATACTGCACCACCACCCGACCACCGTTCCTGGCGTACTCCAGCAGCCGGTTGTTGTTCTCGACCAGCGCAGGATCGGTCTCGTACGCCCGGCTGCCTACCACGATCACGTCGTAGCGGGAGAGGTCGCCGCGCTCCAGGGTGGCCGCATCGAGAATTTCCAGCGGCATTCCGATGTCGAGCAGCGCCTCCGGCACCCGGTCCGAGGCGCCACGGATATAGCCGACGTGGGCCACGGTCGGCAGCGTGATCGGCGCGGCGTGCACCACGCTCACCGCTTCATGTGCCCAGGCCCGGATCCGGATGTGGGGATACTCGACCGTAGTGAGTCCCGTCGAATACCGGTGGCCGGCCGAGTCCCGCGCCACGGCGCGCACGTCGTAGGTGCCGGCCGGAAGGCCGACCGGCGCGCGCACCTGAAACACGAATGT
>JBEPVJ010000391.1:0-3188 GCA_041691095.1 Gemmatimonadales bacterium | reverse complement strand
GCCCGGCGCATGCCGGCGCGCCGCCGCTTCTCGATGGCGCGGCACTCCGCCTCCACCTGCTCACTGTCCCCGAACGACTCCCTCGCGGCTTTTGCCGCCTCGTCGCGGGACATCCCCTGCTTCACCAGCTCGGCGACGCGCTGTTCCAGGTGGAACTCGAGCTCCCTCCGCACGTCATCCGCGACCGGCGGGGTCTTCGACAAAGGCAGGCGCTCATCGTCATAGCCCTTGCTCATGACAGCGTTCCATCGGGCCGGGCTTCGAGCACCCGGGTAAACACCGTGATGTAGCGGCGCCAGGCGGTCACCTCGCGCGCCAGCTCGCGCTGACCAGTGCGGGTCAGGGAGTAAACCCGCGCCTCCCGGCCGCTCTCTGCAGTGCGCCACTCCGATTCGATCCAGCCCCGCTCCTCCAGGCGGCGGAGCGCCGGATACAGGGCGCCCTCCTCGATGCGCAGCTCGTTGTCGGAGCACTCGCGTAGCCAGCGGGAGACGGCGTAGCCGTGGGCCGGGCCCCAGCTCAGCGTCTTGAGGATGAGCACATCGAAAGTGCCCTTGAGGAGGCGCAACTGGCTGTCGGTCATCTCGGACCCGGCCTTCGGAGGGGGATCGGCTTCTATACCTAAGACTCTACAGTATAGACGCATTCCTGTCCAACCGGGTTTCGCTGCCCCTCCAGGCCCGTCATTCCCTGGACCGGGGCGGCGACAGGGTCGACGGCACCGGCTCCAGGAAGGTGCGCTCCTCCCGCAGGATGAACCGCTTGGCCTGCGCCATCGAAAAATTGGTTCGGCCGTCGGGGTCGGCACGCAGCCGATTCCGGTACGCCTCATAGGCGGAGAGCGAATCGAAGGAGATGAGCGCCCAGGCGACATGGTTGGTGCCCTCGTGCGGCAGGAAGTATCCGAGCAGGTCACCGCCGCAGCGGGGGATGATGCCGGCCCATCGGTCGGCGTATTCGGCGAAGGCATCGCGCTGGAAGGGATCGATCTCATAGCGGATGAAACAGGTGATGGTCATGGACGGCTCCGGCCAGTGTGAGAAGCCGGGAAGCTAGTCGTTGCCACTCCCAGATGGTTCGAGTATCATGGAACCATGGACGACAGCCCGGACATCGCGGCGATCGCCGGCCTGATCGGCGATCGGGCCCGAGCCAGCATTCTGATGGAGCTGATGGCCGGCCGCGCGCTTACCGCCACCGAGCTGGCCCGCGCCGCACAGGTCTCCAAGCAAACAGCCAGTTCGCACCTGTCGAAGCTGGTCGGGGCCGCTCTCATTGCGGTCGAGCGCCAGGGGCGCCATCGCTATTTCCGGCTGGCTGGACCGGACGTCGCCGCGGTACTGGAAAATCTGTCGGGACTGGCTCATCGAACCGGAGCAACCCAGGTGTCGCCGGGCCCGGTTGATCCGGCGCTCCGAAAGGCCCGGATCTGCTACGACCATCTGGCCGGCGATCTCGGCGTGCTGGCCTTTGACAGCATGAAGCAGCATGCGTTCCTGCGCGCCAGTGGACAGGAATTGTGGCTTACCGAGGCGGGAAGGCGATTCTGCCGTGGGATGGAAATCGATGTCGAGAGCCTGGAGAAACGGCGCAGGCCGATGTGCCTGCCCTGCCTCGACTGGAGCGTACGCCGGCATCACCTTGCCGGTGCGCTGGGCGCCGCCATCCTGAGCCGCTGTTATGCAGTGGGTTGGGCCAGGCCGAGCCGGAGCACCCGCGTGGTTCACTTCTCGGCGCAGGGGGAGCGAAGCTTCCGGGCTCGCTTCAAATAGAAGACGGGATACCCGCGGCCGAGGTCATGGGTTCAGCGCCGTCACATCGTAGATGAGCAGCGCCGGCGTGCCCGCGATTCCCGGATTCTTCGCAGCGAAGACGTACCGCCGGCCCCCAATGTCGGCGATCTTTGCGGTGTGTATGCCTCCCGCCACGAACGTCTGTCCTACCAGCACGGGACGGCTCGGATTGGCAAGGCTGTACAGGTAGAGTCCGGCACGAGGTCCCCGGTCCGCCGCCACCACCAGCAATCTGCCGTCGGCGCTGCCCTTCACGTCTCCAACGGTTACCACGCTGTCGATCACGATTGAGTCGGCGAGGGCCGGCGCGCCTGCCGCGCCGAGTCTCCAGATCTTGACGACATTGCCTGGCACTCCGTTGCGCTGAATGCCGCCCCACGTGCCGGTGTAGGCCCATGAGCCATTCACATACAAGTCGGAAGTGTAGCGCTCCGGCACATTGGCCCCTCCACCGGTCACCGAGAGCGCGCCGCCCCCGAAGTGAAGCTGATAGAGTCCCGCCAGCATATCGGTGGCGTAGAGCGAGCCGCCGGATCCCTGGATACCCCACACGAAAGCCAAGGGATTGGGCTTGACCCGCGCGATTTCCCGTGCGGCCAGATTTCCCGAGAGAACTCCCGACACATCGAGTGCAACCACACCGCCGTTGTAGTAGGAGACGTAGAGAATCTGCGCCGCCTCGTCCATCCAGAAGTTGTGGCTGCCCGCCTGGGGATCGACGTTCATCCGGTAGCTTGCCACCTCGCGCGGCTGGCTCAGGTCCGAGACATCGATCACATGCACATCGCCGGTGGAAGACACCGGAATGGCCGAGGGACCTTCCTGCGCCACGAAGACGTAACGCTTCTCTCCCGTGACCGGATTGTGAAACCACCAGGCGCTGTGTACGGCGGGTCCGCCCGGCACCCCGCCATCCGACGGAATGATGCGGGAGATCTCCACCGGGGCCGCTGGCGTTCCCCCGCGCCTACCGTCCCCGGCATCCATGATGATCAACCCGGTATTCCAGGCGCAGATGAAGAGAATGCCGTCCCGGATGTACGTATCGTGCACCCCGTACTGCGGTGGGATCGGAATCGATGCCAGCGGCGACAAGTCTGTGGGCGGAGGTGGAACGCTCGGCCCGGTAGCCCCGGTACATCCGGCAACCATGCCTGCGACCGCAAGCGCAAGAACACCCTTCATTGCATTTGCTCCATTTCTGCCGAGCCAGCACGGCCGGCGACCCCATAGCGTCCCATGGAGTGCGGTATGCGAGTGGAGAGCCGGAATCCAGTAGTGAGCGACCAGAAAGAGCGCCTACCGTAGAGGCTTTGGGCCGAAAAAAGACCGCCGCCGGTGTCGTCCACGCGGGCGAAGGTGGCCTCCAGCATCGGCTCGACGTGCACCATGCCG
>JBEPVJ010000390.1:0-3193 GCA_041691095.1 Gemmatimonadales bacterium | reverse complement strand
GGTATGGCCGGGGCACGGGGCCGGCAGCGCCTGCGGCAAGGGGCTGTCCGCCATGCCCCAGTCCACGGTCGGATACGAGCGGCGCTACAACTGGGCCCTCGGCACCGAGGACGAGGCGGAATTCGTACGCCAGGTCCTGGACGGACAGCCGGAGCCGCCGCGCTATTTCCGGCAGATGAAGCGGGTTAATCGAACCGGGCCGCCGATCCTCGGCACCCTCGCGGCCCCGGCGCTGCTGTCGGCCGGGGCGCTGCCGCCTCTCCTCGGCACCTCGGCGACGATCGTGGACACCAGGCCGGCCGCGGCTTTCGCCGCCGGCCATATTCCCGGCGTGCTGAGCATTCCGTTCAACAAGAGTTTCCCGACCTGGGCCGGCGCGCTCATCGCCTACGATCGAGACCTCTACCTGCTCGCGGATTCGGCGGTTGCCGGCCAGATGGAGCAGATCACCCGAAGACTGGCGATGATTGGTCTCGACCAGGTGCGCGGTTTTTTCGGCGTCGATGCGGTCTCCGCGTGGGAAGCCGCGGGCAGGAAACTTGAAGCGACCGATCAGATGAGCGTGTCGGCCCTCGCGTCGGGGCGCCCCGGCCTGCTGGTGCTCGATGTACGAGGCGGATCGGAGTGGGACGCGGGCCACATCCCCGGTGCCACCCATATCCCGCTGGCCGAGCTCACCGAGCGAATCGAAGAGCTGCCGGCCGGCCGGCCCGTCGCAGTGCATTGTCAAGGCGGGGGCCGGTCGGCGATCGCCGCGAGTCTGCTACAGGCGCATGGCTTTGAGAACGTCTCGAATATCACCGGCGGATTCGGCGCCTGGCTGGTGGCCGGCCACCCGCGGCGGACAGGCGACGAACCGTAGAGAAAATCCTCCAGCGTCTCTGAACGGTCAATAGTGCAAGACTTTGCAAACAGCGAAGCCCCGTCAATCCATTAGTTATACGCTCGACCACCTGCAGGCGCCTTAATTCTTCTGGTTTCAGTTCCTCAGGCATACCGCTTGCTATAGCGCTCCATATGTCGGGGTTTTCTTTCACCGTAATCGACGAGCCGCTTCGCGACTTGATCGACGCCTGCCGCTTCCGGGACGCGCTGACCCTGTTCCTGGAATACTGGGAAGTCTCGTCCGAACTGTCCCCGCTGTCACACCTGCTCGCCGCCCATGCCGCCTCCCGCAAAGGAGAATTCGAGCTGGCCCATACGCTTGGCGCGCGCGCCCAGCGGGACTTTCGAGCGATTGGCGACGAAGGCGGCATCGCGGATTGCGCCAGCCTGCTGGGTGCTGTGGCGTTCGAGCGGGGAAACATCGATGAGGCCGAAGCACAGTTTCATAGCGTGTTACAGATCGCCAAGGACTCCGGGTGTGCCCGGCAGAAGGCCCGCGGAGCCAACAATCTCGCGATCATTGCCCACCTGCGCGGCAAGCTGGACCGCGCCATCCTCCTCTACGAGGAGGCCCTGGACGCCTATCGCGAGGTGCCGGACGAGCGCGGCATCATCGAGACCCGTCACAACCTGGTGTTGTGTCAGCGAGACTCCGGCCGGTGCGACGAGGCGCTCCACGATTGTACTCGCGCGGTCGAAGCCGCGGAGCGGCTCGGCGTCGGCGGGCTGATTGCGCTCA
This sequence comes from Gemmatimonadales bacterium, assembly GCA_041691095.1. Classification (GTDB taxonomy): domain Bacteria; phylum Gemmatimonadota; class Gemmatimonadetes; order Gemmatimonadales; family GWC2-71-9; genus JABFSM01. The sequence continues at coordinate 1,569 of JBEPVJ010000390.1, read as the reverse complement.
CGCTGCTGGGGCGGGCCGAGCTGTCGATCGAATGCGGCGTGCTGGATCAGGCCGCCCACGACATCGAGCGGGCCCAGATTCTCGCCTGGCTGGAGGGAAATGAGCCGCACGTACTGGAGTCGGAGCGGCTGCGCGCACTCCTGGCCCTTCGCCACGGTGAGGCCGATCAGGCCCATCGCCACGCCGAGTTGATCTGGGCGCGGGCCTCCTGTTCGGGATGCGCGCTGATCGCCGCGGAATCGGCCGCCATCTCTGCGCTGGCCCTGAAAAGCGGTCGTCGCCTTTCCGAGGCGGCGGTGGCCAACGATCTGGCGGTGGCTTCGTTGATGGCGCTGGGCGCCGCTGGCAGGCTGGAGAGCCACGCCCGGGCTTGGCGCAGCCTGGCGTAATCTTCGCAGCGTCCCCTTGTGGGATTCCTCATACCGACGCAATGTTCCGGGATCCGTATCGAGGAGACTCAATGAAGGCTGAAAAGCACGATCTCCTGCGTGAGGGGATCCTCGTCGGCGCCGTCGGCGCCCTCGTGGTGGCGGCCTGGTTTCTCGTGACCGATCTTTTGCAGGGGCGCGCGCTCTCGACGCCCAGTATCCTGGGGCAGGTCGTGCTGTACGGAGTTGCCGACCCCGTCGTAGGCTCTCCCATTGCCGGTCCAACTGTCGCTTACACCCTGCTCCATTTTGGCTCATTCGCGCTCTTCGGAGTCGCCGCCACGCAACTGGTGCACCTGGCAATGAATTCTCCGCTGGCCCGGTTCGGTCTCATGATCGTGGCGGTGGTCTTCGAACTGTTCTTCATCCTGATCACCTATGCGGTGTTCACCGGCACCCGCAATCTGTTTCCCTGGTGGTCGGTGCTGGCCGCGAATTCTCTGTCACTCGTGGCCATGAGCTATGCACTGATCCGCCGGCATCCTGGCCTCCGCCAGCAGTTCCGGCGAGAGCCCCTGGGCGCGTCGCCCGCAGGTGATCAGTGATGCTGGATCGAGAATTGGGGATGGCTTTACCACATCCCCAATTCTGACTCCCTTCCTCTGCCCGATCTGCGGGGCACCCCTCGCCGGTTCCGGCGCCTCATGCGATTATGCCGTGCCACTGGACCGCGCGCCGGGCATCGGTGAGGCGGTCCTGCTCGCGACCGGGCGCCAGAGCCACGCCGAGCATGAGGTGCACATTGCGCGATGGCGGGTCCATCACCCGGAGGAGCGCGGGGGCACTCCTCCGGTGAATGCCTGGGCCAGGGAGCGCCTGGCGCGGGAAGGTCACGTCGTTCCCCCCATCTGATCGCGCCGGGGGATCTCGGCATAGAAGGCCCGCAGCGTCGCGATGTCCGCGTCCGTGTTTCCGGTGGGCTGGAACGGCGCTCCGAACCCGATCAACCGCCGCCCGTTGTCGAAGTAACCCGGTACGATAGGCACTCCCGCACCTAGCGCAATCCGGTAGAAGCCGCTCTTCCACCGCGCCACCGGTTTCCGGGTTCCCTCAGGCGCCACCGCGAGCATCAGGCTGCCACGCGACTTGAACAACGCGACGGTTTCCTCCACCACATGCTCCGGGTGCCCCCGGTCCACCG
>JBEPVJ010000389.1:0-3200 GCA_041691095.1 Gemmatimonadales bacterium | reverse complement strand
CGCGCCCGGATCGGCCGACGGGCCGTGTGGGTTGGGGTGACACCCCGCGCCGGGACCTAGCTCGCTCAGGGCTTCAGGGACGCGAGGTAACGGATCGCCCAGGCCACCTGATCCGCCGTGCCGGTCCCCGGACGCACGTCGGGCGGAATCCCCAGCTGGTTGAGCCCGTCCTTGGGCAGCGTTTCCGACGCAGCGATCATCGGGAAGCCCAGCAGATTGCCCTGGGCCGGGCAGCTGGTGCCGACCAGGCGCACGCTCTGATAGTCGATCATGCCGGCACTGTTGTTCCCGATCAGCGTCACCTTGGTGGATTTTCTCGCCTGCAGCAGGAACGCCTCTCCCGCGCTGGCTACGCCACGATCCATCAGCACCGCGACCCGTCGCGGCAGCGGCAGCAGCGTGTCGTTGGGGAACGGCATGTCCAGGGTATTCTCGCGGATCAGCGGGAGGACCTGCCCCGGTGCGGCCTTCATTCGCTGGGCGACGCTGTCGGGATTCCACCCGCCCTGCTCGAAGTAGGCGATGTTGCCGGGCGAAGAGAGCACCATCGAGGTACCCACCGGGCCGATGGCGGGCCGCTTGTCTCTGGTCACCAGGAACGGCACCAGCGCGGCAGTGGTCTGGGAGCTGCCGCCCAGGTCGCCTCGGATGTCGACGATCAGAAAGGGGTGGGCCACGATCTCAGCCCGATGGGCGGCCACCAGCGAGTCGAGGTAGGGACGGTACTGCGGATCGTGCGAGGGTACCGAAATCACCACTGCCTCCCGACCGGCCACTCTCGCGGTCGGGCGCTCGGGATCGACCGGATCCAGCATGCCCACTTCGTACGGCGCGAGCGGATAGGCCCGGCCCCAGGTGACTGGAGGAAACGCCAGCAGCAAATGCCGGTAGATCGTGGCGACCGCGTCGCGACGGGAATGATCGTCCGCGGTCGCGATCGTCCGGTAGGTGCCGTTGGGATTCTTCCAGAAACGGGCCCGCACCTGCCCGGGCCGCCAATTGGCCGAGTCGGACTGGAGCACGACGGCCACGAAGTCCGGCTCGCCGGGTCCGGCGCGGGGGATGATGCCGACCCGGAATCCGCGCCAGTACCAGATCCCCTCGATCGGATCGAGCCGTCCCTTCCGGCGATCGAGCGAGGCCCGCACCTCCCTCTCGGACATCGCGATCACCGGCGTTGCCTCGGCGAGACGACTGGCCTGCTCCGGCGACAGGGTAGGCCACTGCGCGACGAAGAGATGCCCGTCGTGGAACCAGTCGGTCAGCTCCCGCAACAGGAAGATGCAGTCGGCCTCGGAGGTCGTCGCGGCGCGCTGGTGCAGTCGCGCCACCAGCGCCCGGTAGTCGGCTTCGCGTGGCGTGCCGAGGATCTCGAGGTGAAAGGCGATGTAATTGCGCTCCAGCTTGACCGCGATCGAGTCGAGGTCCACCTGGCAGTTACAGGTCGGCGCGGCGGGCGAGGCGCCCTGGGCGGCGACGCCGGAGGCCGTGGCCATGAGCCCGCCCAGCAGGAGCAGTCGACGGATGGCGGCGAGGTGACGCATGAGGAGTCCCGGGTGCGAGGCGCGACGGCCTTCCTATATGTCGCATACAGTAACTCGCATACCGCACAACGGCAATGGCCGGCGCACCACGGCCTCCTTGCGGAGGCCGTGGCCCGGCGACGATGCCGGGAGGAGCGAGGGGTGACCCGCGCTCAGGGCACCGCGCTCGATCCGCAGCTGCCGTCCGCTGCCCGTACCGTCGGATAGGCCACGCCGAGCTGCTCCAGGTAGGTCTTGTACTTTTTCGAATCGAAATAGAACGGCCGCATCTGCTCCCGGTACCGCTCCAGAATGCCGCGGTTGAGCTCGATGGCGGGCCGGTCTTCGGGCCGGATCAGCGGCTCGTACTTGGTGTCCTTGGTTTGCACGTTGCGGTAGTAGTCCCAGGCGTCCGACACGAGCTTGGGCGTGAGCAGCAAGTCCAGGATGGTGAGCGCCTGCGCCTTGGCGCCGGCGGTCGCCCCCTTGTGAGCCACCGGCGTCGCCATCGCAATGGCGTCGGCCCAGTTGTGGCCCGGCGTGCCGGGAATATTGGACGGGTACCGCAGGGTGACCGTCGGCACGGTCCAGGACACGTCGCCGATATCGTCGGACCCGCCGCCAGTGCGCGCGTCTTCCTTGGGTGGCGCGCCCACCACGCTATCGGGCTTGAGACGGAGGCCGATCTCCTTCTGCTTCATTTCCTTCTGGACCGCCTTGGCAAAGCGCTGGTCGTCTTCGCTCCAGGCGGGCATCCCGACTCGCTGGATGTTCGCGAAGAGCGCCTCGGCCACCGGCTTGCTGAAGTGCGCCGGCCACGCCGAGCCGAGCACCCGCTCGCTCTCGATGGAGGTGCCGGTCATCATGGCGGCGCCGGCGGCGATGGAGTCGCCGATGGCCCAGAGCTCACGGATATGGGGATAGTCGAGCTCGCGGAAGTAGTACCAGACCGAGGCCGTCTGCGGCACCACGTTGGGCTGGTCTCCGCCGTCGCGGATCACGTAGTGGCTGCGCGACTGCAGCCGCAGGTGCTCGCGCCGGAAATTCCAGCCGATGTCCATGAGCTCCACGGCATCGAGCGCGCTGCGCCCCCGCCAGGGAGCGCCCGCGGCATGGGCCGATTGTCCCCGAAAGGAATAGAGCACCGAGACCAGGCCGGTACCGGCGTCGGGGTAGCCCCAGTCGGTGGCGAAGCTGTCGTCCACGTGGGCGAAGAGATTGACGTCCACGTCCTTAAATAACCCGGCCCGCACGAAATACGCCTTGGTACCGATCTGCTCCTCCGCCACGCCGGGCCAGATCTTGAGGGTGCCCGACAAGTGATCGCGCTCCATGATCTTCTTGATGGCGAGCGCGGCGGTGATGTTGAGCGCCTGGCCGGCATTGTGGCCTTCGCCATGGCCGGGGCCACCCGGAACCAGCACCGCGCGGCAGGCCACGCCCGGCTTCTGCGAGGCCTGGGGAATGCCGTCGATGTCGGCGCCCAGGGCGATGACCGGTTTGCCGGAGCCCCAGGTGGTGACCCACGCCGTGGGGATCCCGGCGTAGCCTTCCTCCACCGTGAAGCCGTAGCGCCGGAGCAGAGCCACCAGGTATTTCGAGGTCTCGAATTCCTGGAAGCCGAGCTCCCCGAAGCTGAAGATCAGGTCGACCATCTGCTGGGTGAAGCCGGCCCTG
>JBEPVJ010000388.1:0-3203 GCA_041691095.1 Gemmatimonadales bacterium | reverse complement strand
CCGTTGGAGAGGTCGGCGACCGCCCGGGTCGTCTGGGTAGTGAGGAACGAGTGCGAGTGCATGTCCCACATGCCCGGCATGATTGTTTTGCCGGTGGCATCGATCACCGTGGCACCCGCGGGAACCGGGAGCGAGTCGGCCGGGCCGACAGCCTCGATGCGCGTACCCCGGACGATGACGGTGGTGCGCGGGCGGATGACTCCGTGTTCGCTGTCGAACAGGTCTCCGCCGGTAATCGCGATGGCGCTCGCCGGCGCGGGCGCCAGCTTCCGGGCCAGGGCCGCTCCCTCGGCGTTCCGGTACTTCACCTCGATGGCGCGCAGTGCGGGGAGCGCGACCTCGGCGCCGCGACGGACGGCAAGGAACCAGCCCACTTCGTCGGCGAAGAGCTCGTTCCGGTCATCCAGCCAGAGGCCGGCGGCCCCGCCGGTGGTGTCGCGCATCATCGCGAGTCGCACATGCTGCCGCCCGAAGCTGGTTCGGACCACGGTATCGGCCACGATGTCGAGCCTGGCAGTCCCCCGGGGAAGCAGCCTGGCGAAGTGATTGGGCTGGCTCAGCAGGAAGCGAGCGAGCAACGCCTGGTTGTATGGAGTGAAGCTGAACAGCCGGTAGTAAGTGGCCGGAAGGAATGACGCGCCTCGGGTCGAATCATTCTCGCCGCTACGCCAGAAAATCGAGTCGCGCTGCACCTCGAAGCGATCGGCCGGCTCGCCCAGTTTGGCCGGTGGTTCATTGAGCGGAAGGTTCCAGGTCCGTCCACCGACCACCCGTCCGTGCGACAGGATGTAATGGGTCTCGGAGCGAGGGCCGCGATTGCGGTCCACGTGGTAATACTTGACCACAGTGGAATCGGTGTTGCCGATCACCAGCATTTCGCCGGCGGCGCGGTCGTGGTTCATGACGACGTACTTCGTGGTGTCGGCCGCCGGAAGCGGACCGGCGGAGGCGAGCAGCAGCGCCAAGGCAAACATCAGAGGGGTCGCTCCGAAGGGGGATGGAACCGGCAGAATCTGTCATTGCGAGCCCAGCGAAGCAATCTCCGAGGACACCGCCGCATCATTGGGCTACGTTCGCAAAAGCTGCTCATCGGTCGCTGCAGGAAGCCAGATCTCGAATGTCGACCCCTGTCCTTCGACGCTGGACGCGCTCACCCGCCCAGCCATTCCTTCCGCAAATTGCTTGACGATGGCGAGGCCCAGCCCGCGACCCCCGGCAGCGCGGCCCCGCGCCAGGTCCACCCGATAGAACCGTTGCCACACCGACGACATGTGCCTGGCGGGGATCCCACGACCTGTATCGACGACCGAGACGCGGACCTCGCTGCCCCGTAGTTCGACCTCTACGCCGACCAGGCCACCGGCCGGCGTATTGGTGATGGCATTCTGGAGAAGGTTCCGGAGTATCTGGTCGAGCCGCCTGGCGTCTGCCCTGGCGTATACCGGACCCCCGACCGGACCCTCGAGCCTGAGCATACCCGCTCCCGCTCTCATCGCGTCGACCGTCGCCCGCGCGGCGTCGACGACATCCACCTGCACCAGCTCGAACCGCAGCTGCCCTGACTCGGCCAGGCTCAGCTCCTGAAGATCATTTACGAGGGCCACCAGCAGCCCCGCCTCGGTGCGCAAGGTGCCAAGCGTGGTGACATTGGCATCGCGCAGCCCGTCTTCGATGGCTTCGAGCGTTCCGACGATGTTGGTGAGCGGCGTGCGCAGCTCGTGCGCCACATCGTTCATCAAATTCCGCTGGTGAGTCTTGGCCGCTTCGAGGGCAGCCGCCATCTGGTTGAAGGCCAGCTCGGTGCGGCCGAGTTCGTCGCTACCTCCGACCGTAACCCGCGCGGCCAGATCTCCCTGCCCCACCCGGGTCGCGGCGTCCGCGAGCCGGGTGACCTGACGCACCAGGGGGCCGGAGAGCAGAAGCGCCAGGATAGCCGCCACGCCGCTCGCCACGAGGACCGCGGTCCACAGAGTGCGCCGAGCGTCGCCCCGGAGCGCCATCCGCTGGGGCCGAGGCTCATTCTCCGCCCGCCGGCCGGCAACCGGTAGCAGATAGGCCCGCCCGAGCATTTCGCCAGACGGGGTCATGACCGGGGAGCCGGCCACCCGAATCAACTGCTGGGAAACCACGTTGCCCTGTTCGCTGGTCTGCACGAACCCGAGCGGACCGGATCCCGGGAGCGTGTCCAGAGACGACTGCAGCCGGATCTTCGGATCACGCGCTGCCGCGATCCGGCCGTGCAGATCTACCAGGACGAGGTCCACAGAGGCGTTGCGGGCCAGCTCGGCGATTGCCGCCCGAAGGAGCGAATCGGTGATCCGTCCCGAGGCCCATCGGGTTCCGAGGCGATCCACCTGGAGCCGCAGCGCCTCGGGCACCGGCTCGGATCGGACTTCCTGCAGGGCCGTGAGCCGCACCTCGGTCCACCGATCGAAGGCGAGCGCGACACTGGCCACCGCCAGCACGATCAGCGGCCAGGTGATGAGGAAGAACCGGAGCCGGAGCGAACGAATCATCAGGTCGCGGCGAACCGGTAGCCCGCGCCGAGGACGGTCTGCAGGTGGACCGGGTTCGCGGGGTCGATCTCGATCTTGCGTCGGAGATTCCTGATATGGACGTCCACGGTGCGTTCCAGGCTCTCACTTCGCTCTCCCGGCAGGGTGTCGAGCAGCACAGCCCGCGAGAGCACGCGTCCGGGCCGGAAGGCGAGCGCCGTCAGCAGTGCGAATTCGCTGGGCGTGAGGTCGATGCGTTTCCCTGCCAGGCAGACCGTCCGTGCCGCGGGGTCGATGACCAGCTCGCCTCGGCGCAACAGATGCCCTGAGGCGGGAGGCTTCCGGCGCAGTACGGCGCGCACCCGGGCCACCAGCTCGCGGGGGCTGAAGGGCTTCGGCATATAGTCATCGGCGCCGAGCTCGAGACCGTGGATTCGGTCGTCCTCGCTCGTGCGCGCGGTGAGGAGGATGATGCCGGCGTCGCCGTCCTTGCGAATCCTGCGGCAAATGTCGAACCCGGTGGCGCCGGGAAGCATGACGTCGACGACGAAGAGGTCATAGCGTTGCTCCTTGAGGCGGGCCAGGGCGGCATCACCGGAATGTTCGACATCCACCCGGTATCCGGCGTGGCGCAGATAGAGCGCAGCGAGGTCGGCTGTGGTCCGGTCGTCCTCGATGACCAGTAGCCGGGCCGGCCCATCCTGGGTC
>JBEPVJ010000387.1:0-3214 GCA_041691095.1 Gemmatimonadales bacterium | reverse complement strand
GTGGATACCTGGCTGCTCGCCCGGCTGACTGGAGGAAGGGCGCACGTTACTGACCCGACCAATGCCTCGCGCACGATGCTCTACTCACTCCGCGATGGGACCTGGGACCGCGACCTTACGACGCTCTTCGGAATTCCCGAGTCCCTGCTACCCGCGCTGGTTCCCTCGAGCGGTGTCTGTGGGGAAACCGACGCCGCCATCCTCGGTGTATCACTTCCGATTGCTGGCATCGCTGGGGATCAGCAGTCGGCGCTGTTTGGCCAGGGGTGCGTGGAGCCGGGGCGGGCCAAGAATACCTACGGAACCGGAGCCTTCCTGCTCCTCTACACCGGGGAGACTCCGCCACTGCCTCCCGATGGCCTCCTCGCGACGGTCGCCTGCGATCCGCGGGGAGGAAGGGGCTTCGCGCTCGAAGGCGGTCTGTTCGTGGCCGGCGCCGCGATTCAGTGGCTACGGGACGGACTCGGCTTGCTTCGCGATGCCTCCGAGTCGGCCGCGATGGCTGCGTCCGTTCCGGATACCGGCGGCGTGACCTTCGTTCCCGCGTTCGTAGGACTGGGCAGCCCTCACTGGGAGCCTGCGGCTCGCGGCACCATCACCGGGCTCACCCGCGGAACGACCGCGGCCCATCTGGTCCGCGCGGCGCTCGAGGCAATGGCGTTCGGTTCCGAGGAGCTGGTGCGGACGATGCTGGCCGCCACCTCGCTCGAACTCCCCGGCCTTCGGGTGGACGGCGGTGCCGCGGCCAACGACTGGCTGATGCAGTTCCAGGCCGATATCCTCGGGGTTCCGGTGGAGCGCCCGGCGAGCGTGGAGACTACGGCCTTCGGTGCGGCCGCATTGGCGGGCCTGGCGCTCGGCGTTTGGCCTACGCTGGAGTCGTTCGTGGCGACCACCTCCCGGCACGACGTCTTCACGCCACGGATGGAACGCGGGGAGCGGGATCGACTGAAGAAAGAGTGGCGGCGCACCGTGGACGCCGTGCTCTACTGGGCCGGTAAGGAGCGGCCGAGCTAAGAGAGGACGGACCCCGCCTGCAGTATCCGACGAAGCCGTCGAGCGACGCGCCGCAGCAGCGATACGTGCGCCGGTGGCGGTCGCGGGGGGACCCACGACGCTCGCCAGTGATGTGCCGCGAAGGCCCATGGCTGGGTGGACTTGTGGTCCAATCCTCGCTCGACGTCCTTATTGGTATAGTGATAGGGGTAGAGGCTGCCGGGCGGCAGCAAGAGAACGTCGTCTCTTCCAGGAAGCACCCGCGTCAGCACCCCCGGTCCCGACTTCCAGGGATCTTCTCCCGCCTGGACCGATATCAGCGCCTCGTCGAGGCAGAGCTTGATGGCCAAGTGCCCCGGCTCGGCGCCGATGATCGCATCGGGCACGGTATGATGGTCTTCCCACGCCACGAAACACTGGGCGGACCGCAGCGGCTCGAATGATCGATAGCATTCGACGTCCGAGTCCACCCAAACACCCCCCTGTTGATACAGTGCCTCAAGACGAAGCAATCCCGCCATCTGGGCTGGATGCCGGCAGGCGGACCAGGCATGCGAGGTTACTGGGAAGGCCGAGCGGTCGATCGGGTCCCGGTAGGTTAGCATCTCCCACCCAGGATGGATCGACTCGAAACCGGCCCACCAGCCCTCCACGTCCGGTGACGATTGCTCGGGCACGGACCGGATGAAGCGTTTTGGAATCGTCACGCGGGTCTTCCCTCCATCCCTGCGAACCGAAGCTCACAGATTTTTCATTCCATAAACATTAATGTATATTCATGGTTCCCAGGTCCCAAGTGCGCGTTACGGCGGCAGTCGTTCCGGAAATCGCGCCCCCACCGCTGCTATATTTTTCGCCGGGGGTAGATCATGAAACCAGGAACCAAGTTCTTGCTCGGCGCCGCTGTGATTGTCGCCGGGGTGACCGGCCTGATCATCACGGGTGTGAAGGAAGCTGGTCAGTACCTCATGACCCCGACCCAGCTGGTGAATCGGACCCGCGCCGACTCCACGTTTCATGATGTCGGTCTCAAGGTCGGCGCTACGGTGGTGCCGGGCTCGGTGCGCCGGCAGGCGCGCACCATCGACTTCATGATCAGCGACGGGACCAGTGAATTTCCGGTGACCTATACCGGAATCGTTCCGGACACCTTCACCGATGCCAGCAATATCGAGGTAATCGTGGAGGGGAAGTACGGGCGCGACGGCGTCTTCCACGCGACCGAGGTGCTGGCCAAGTGCGGCTCGCGCTACGAATCGGCCATCAAGCAGTCCCGCAAGGCATGATCCAGTGACGCTGCTCGGACAATTCTGCCTCTGGCTCGCGCTCTTCACGGCGATCTGGGGAGCCGGCGTCGCCTTCGCGGGGCGCTGGAAGGACCGTCCTGATCTGACCGCCATGGTCACCCGATCGACCTACGCCTTGTGCGCCGCACTGGTCGTGGCGGCGATCTGTCTCTGGAAGGGCCTGATCTCCCACGACTTCAACATCGAGTACGTGGCGCAGTACACCTCCCGCAATCTCCCCCTGTCCTATGTATTCGCGGCATTCTGGGCCGGCCAGAAGGGGAGCCTGCTCTTCTGGGCGACGATCCTTTCGGTCTTCGGGGCGGTTGCCCAGACGGTCACCAGCCGGCGGCACGCCGGGCTGCTGCCGTATGTCGCGGGGATCACCAACGTGGTCGTGGCGTTCTTCGTCCTGACCATGATTTTTTCGGCCAATCCGTTCGAGCGGCTGGCGTTCACGCCGGAGGACGGCCGAGGGCTGAACCCCCAGCTGCAGAACCCGGGGATGACGATTCATCCGCCGATGCTGTACCTGGGCTACATCAGCATCACCATTCCGTTCGCCTTCGCGGTGGCGTCGCTGCTTTCCAAGCGGCTCGATACCGGGTGGATTCACGCGATGCGGAAGTGGACCATTCTTTCCTGGCTGTTTCTGTCGGCGGGGATCACGCTTGGCATGTGGTGGGCGTACGTCGAGCTGGGCTGGGGCGGTTATTGGGCGTGGGATCCGGTCGAGAACGCGAGCCTGCTGCCGTGGCTCACCATGACGGCGTTCCTGCACTCGGTGATGATCCAGGAAAAGCGCGGCATGCTGAAGCGATGGAACGTCTCGCTGATGATCGGCACGTTCGTGCTATCGATCTTCGGCACGTTCCTGACGCGATCCGGCGTGATCTCCTCGGTGCACTCGTTCACCCAGTCCGATGTCGGCT
>JBEPVJ010000386.1:0-3222 GCA_041691095.1 Gemmatimonadales bacterium | reverse complement strand
CTGGTGGACAGCGTACTCAAGGCCGACAGCGCCGCCATTGTCGAGGACGCGGTGTTTACGCTCGGAGACAATGCCTATCCCGAAGGGTCCGACCGCGCCTTTGCTCTCTGTTTCACGCCGTCGTGGGGAGATTCCGCCAAGCGGATCATCCGGCATATTCATCCCTCGCCCGGGAACCACGAGCACTCCATTTTCGGCGCCGCGCCGTATTACGAATATTTCGGCAAGCGCGCCGGAGAACCGCGGAAGGGCTACTACAGCTACAACGTCGGCGACTGGCACGCCATCGTGCTCAACAGCGAGATCATCGTGAATCCGGTATTCACCGTGGAGGAGCGGAAGGGCCAGGAAAACTGGCTCAACGACGATCTCAAGTTCAACACCAGGAAGTGCACCGTGGCCTACTGGCACAACCCGCGGTTCAGCTCCGGCTGGCACGGCGGAGACCGCTTGCTCGCTCCGGTCTGGCAGCTGCTCTACGACAACAACGTGGACCTGATCCTGAACGGCCACGATCACGACTATGAGCGCTTCAAGCCAATGACACCGGCCGGCCTGGTGGACTCGACCCGCGGCATCGTCGAGATCATCGCGGGGACCGGCGGGGGCGAGCTGCGGGGTCTCCGGGGCCAGGTGGCGCCGAACAGCGCTGCGCGGGTGCAAGGCCATTTCGGCGTGCTCAAGCTGACCCTCGGCAAGGAGGAGTGGCGCTCGGCGTTTCTCGCGACAAACGGGAAGGTGTACGATCCCAGCGGGGGACGCTGCCATTAGGTACGGGAAACAGGGATTTCAGTTAGTTTCCTACGCTGTGCTCGGTCTCCCCTCCTCGCTCTATGGGGTTTGTCGATGGAGTCCACCCGCTCGAGCTCGCCGTCCTGGTTCTCGCAGCATCCCGTCACCCAGATCCTGGCCTACTACGGCGCGCTCGCCGTCACCATTGCGGTGCTGCAACGGGTAGCTCCGGACCTCCAGGGCGTCTTCAACATGGAGCGGTTTCAGGAAGTCGTCGCCACTGGCAAGAAAGATCTGCTTCAGAATGCCTCCAGCATGGTCAACGTCTCTCCCGCTCGGGTGGCCTTCGAGTCGGTCGTGGCGATGCTGGGCGCCGTGCTGCTCATGATCCCGGTCGCGTGGGTCTACATCCTGACTCGCGCCAAGAAGGGATTCAGTCAGTCCACCGTGCAGACCCTGATCTTCCTGCCGATCGTGGTGGCGGGCCTGATCATGCTGGTGCGCACCAGCATCGCGCTGGCCTTCGGGCTGGGGGGTGTGGTCGGCGCAGTGAGTTTTCGCAACCGGCTCGACGATCCGAAGGATGCGATCTACATCTTTCTTGCCATCGCAGTCGGGCTGGCGTCGGGAGTCCAGGTGGCCTCCGCCGCGCTGGCCATCTCGGCCTTCTATAACATCGTGGTGCTGCTGGCCTGGAAATTCGATTTCGGCCGGATGCCGGCGGCGCTGGAGCAGAGCGTCATTCAGAAGCGCCTGGACCGCGTGAAGCAAACAGCGCAGCCCAAGGACTTCCTGAGCCTGGTGGACAAGCAGCTGCTCCGCTCGATGACCCCCGATCAGCTCCAGGCCATCTCCGAGCGCGCCGCGGAGCGGGGCCGCAAGGCCGCCGCCGATATCGATCTCGATACGGGCACGCTCCCCACGGAGCCGAAGCCGAAATTCGAATCGCTGCTCCGGGTCATGATGCAGCCCGACGACGCGCCCGCGGTCCGGGAGGCGCTGGAGCAGATCCTGACCGGCCAGACCAAGCGATGGGAATTCGAGAAGGCCGGCTCGGGAGACGGCGGGCGCGCCTCGGCGCAATACCGGGTGAAGTTCAAGCGCAGCATCCCCAGCACGCTGGTGGTCGAGTCGATGCGGCGCGCGGTGCTTCCCAAGGTGGTCACGATTGACGTGCGTGATGCCTGATGGCGGCCGAGTCCCAGTTTCGCTGCGACGTCTCCGGTCCGGAGGCACTGGCGGCGCTGCGTAACGCGCCACTGCCGGCCGGCCTCTCGGGGTCGGCCCCCACCAAGAGCTTCCACCGCGACATCTACCTCGACAGCAACGATCGCACCCTGCAGGCCCGCAGCGTCTCCTGCCGGGTCCGGATCCAGGCCGACGACCGGCGCATCCTGACCCTGTTCATCGGGGGAGATCCCTCGCTCCCGGTCGAGCGCTACGAGGCGCAGGTGTCGGCGCTGGATCCGCGCCAGGCGCTGCTGGAAGACTCGGAGCCGGCCCGAAGGCTCCGTGGGCTCATCGATCCGGCCCAGCTCAAGCCCCGCATCGAGCTCGAGGTGGAGCGCTGGACCCGGACTGGATCGAGCGGCTGGTTCGTCAAGACGCCCCGGCTCGCCTTTGTGTATGACGCCTGCACCGTCCGGCACTCGGGCCTGACCCGCACCTTCGAAGAGGTACAGGTGCGCCGCATTGGCGCGGGTGGCCCGCGCCTCGAGGCGGTGGCGGCCGCGATGGAGCGGGACCACGGCCTCCGCCCGATGGTGCTGCCGCGCCACCAGCGCGCCGCCGGCCAGGTGGAAATCATGGCGGCCGAGTCCGCTACGCGGAAGATCGGCGCCGCGGTATCGGTGGTGCTGCTGGCGCTCGATGCGGGAGACGTCGGCTTCCTGCCCCACGAGGGGGGCTATGCGCTGCCGGTGGCCCGCGGCAGCGGAGAAGAGGCGGCGCGGCACCTGCTCCGCACCGTCATCGGCAGCAGCGTCGGTACCCTGTCGCTCCTGGCCACGCTGCCGCCTACCGAAGACCGCGACGGCCTGGAAGTCTGGGTGGCTCGCCGGATCCGCGGCGACGGCGACGGGCTGACGTGGTTGCCGTCCGCGGAGGCCATCGCAAGGATCGGCACCCCGGACATCCGCACTCCCGAGACGCTGGCGGCGCTGGCGGTGGCCACCCGGGCCAGTCTGCTCGCGGCGCCGGCCCCGGTGCCGTTCGAGCGGATGGCGCCCCCGGTGGAGGCGCGCAGGTGCAGCTTCGCGGCGTGACATCGATCGGCTCGAGCTCGAGCCCGCTGTACGTCGTTGACGGAGTCATTGTCAGCAACAGCGCGATTTCGAGCGGTCTCACCACGATTACGCAAGCTTCGCGCGTCATTGGAACCTCGAACCAGGATCAACAGGTTAACCGAATCGCAGACATCAACCCGGCCGACATCGAGGACATCTCGGTGCTCAAGGGAGCCTCTGCGGGCGCGATCTACGGATCGGCGGC
>JBEPVJ010000385.1:0-3228 GCA_041691095.1 Gemmatimonadales bacterium | reverse complement strand
GATCCACCCGATCCACCGCACCAGGCGCTCCACTCTCGTACCGGGTGCCGGCAAGCGCCGCCAATTCTCCACCCGCCGAAAAGCCCATCACTCCGATCTTCTCGGGCGAGAGGTGCCACCGGCGGCCCGGCTCCGGACCATGCGCATTGCCCGTTGAACATCGGCGAGCGCGTTTCCCTCGACCGTATAGGTGGACCCCTCCTGCCGAGCCAGGCGGTACTTGAGGACGAACGCGGCAATGCCATGAGTGCTGAGCCAGCGGCCCACCCGGTATCCCTCGTGGTCCATCCAGAGCTCCCGGTGCCCGCCGCCGGGAATCACGATCACCGCGGCACCGGTGGCGGAGGTGGAATCCGGCAGGTACGGCGTGATCGACGGATGATGGACGCTGGAGACGATGTGCTCGCCCTGTTCGGTAAGCCGTACGGCCTCTTCTCCGGTCTTTCCCTCCGAGCCCGGCGCACCGGTGGGCCAGAGCAGGATCGGCTGAGGTTCTGCATCGTTCGCATGATCCGAGAACAGCCGGAGCAGCAGCGCGGCGAGGGCCAGGCGCGGAAGGGTCATTGGTGCCGACACCTTTGAAGGGGAGACTCCGTCGGGATAGTAGCATCCCTTTTCACATGAAGGAACGATGAAGACACTGGCATTCATTCTGCTCGCCGGCGTGGCGGTGAGCCCCGCTGAGCTGCCCACCATCACCGAGGTAGTGCGCGGACACAGTGAGCGGGTCACCTATCGCGGAGTGAAGGCGATAACCCTCATTCCCGCCGCGGACGCACCCGGTGATAGCGACATGCTGGCGTTGCTGGCCGGCGCCGATTTCAAGGATGGCACCATCGAGCTCCAAGTGGCGGGAGCGCCGCGAACGGGGGCGCCGGCCGATTCCCGCGGGTTCGTCGGGCTGAGCTTTCGCACCGGGCCGCATGGGGAATGGAACGAGGTATTCTATCTGCGCCCCACCAACGGCCGTGCCGACGATCAGCTTCGCCGCAACCACGCGGTGCAATATGTCTCCGAGCCCGAATTCCCCTGGCAGCGGCTACGGAAGGAGAATCCCGGCGTCTACGAGTCCTACGCCGATATGGAGGCGGGGGCGTGGATCACAATGCGGATCGAGGTATCAGGGGCGACGGCGCGACTCTACCTCAACGGCAGCTCGCAGCCCTGTCTGGTGGTCAACGACTTGAAGCATGGAGATCAGGCGGGGAAGATCGCGCTGTGGGCCCACGTGCAGACCGACGCGTACTTCGGTCCGGTCACCGTCAGTCGGCGGTGATCACACCTAGCCAATTCCTCCAAAGGCCGCTTCGAACCCTGCCCGGTACGAGCGGGTGAGGGTCAGCCGGGCGCCGCCCTGCAGGGTCACCTCGTAGTCACCGTCACCGAGTGGGCGCAACTCGCGGACGTGGCGGAGGTTCACGATGCTGGAGCGATGGATTCGGGCGAACCGCCCCGGATCCAGCAGCGTGGCGAGGTCGCGCATGGTGCGGCGGGTCAGGTATGCCCCGCCGGCGGAGTGCACCCGCACGTAGTTGTCGGCGGCCTCGATCCACAGCACGTCTACCAGATCCACGATCACGATTTTTCTTACCGCGCGCACCGCCAGCCGGTCCAGGTAACGCGGCCCGGCCCCGCCGGCCCGCTGCATCGCCATCATCGCCTGCTCGGTGCTCCGCTCCCGTGAGCCGGTCAGCCGCAGCTTGACGCGCTCCAGCGCGCGGCGGCACCGCGCCGCGTCGAACGGTTTCAGCAGATAGTCCACCGCCTCCGCGTCGAAGGCCTGCAGCGCGTATCGGTCGAACGCGGTGACGAACACCAGCGCCGGCGCGGTCTCCGGATCGAGCGCGGCCACCACACCGAGTCCGTCCAGCTCGGGCATCTGCACATCGAGAAACACCGCGTCGGGAGCGATGGTGTCGATCTGTTCCAGCGCCTCCAATCCGTTGCGCGCTTCGCCCACCACCTCGACATGCGGCTCGGCGCCGAGCAGGCGGGCCAGGTCGCGGCGGACGACCGGCTCATCGTCCACCAGCAGGATGCGGAGCGCGCTCATGAACCGGAGCTCACGGCGGGAAGCTCTACCACGGTCTCCACCCCGCCGCCGGCACTGCGCAGCGCGAGGGTGGCCTGGGCGCCGTGGCGGGTTAGCAGCCGCTCCTTCGTGGTCGAGAGCCCGATGCCGCTGCGATAGCCCTCCGCGAGTGGAATGCCGTCGTTCCAGACCCGAAGCGTCAGCGTCCCGTTGCTGCGCGACGCCTCGAACCGGAGCAGCCCCCCGCTTCCTTTGGGCGCCAGTCCATGCCGCAGCGCGTTCTCGACCAGCGGCTGCAGCAGCAGGCGCGGTACCAGCAGCCGGAGCGTGTCCTCCGGGGCGGCGACTTCAATGCGCAGGCGATCGGCGAAGCGGATCTGCTCGATGTCCAGGTAGCGGCGCAGCAGCGCCAGCTCGTCCCGCAGCGTCACCTCGATCTCGGTCGGATCGGCCAGCAGATCGCGCAGCAGGTCACCCAGCTGCACCAGCATGGTCCGCGCAAGCACCGGATCCTCGGCGATCAGGGCGCCGACCGCGTGCAGCGTGTTAAAGAGGAAGTGGGGATGGAGCCGCGTGGCCAGTGCCTCGAGCCGCGCCTGCGCCGCCTGGGCCTGGAGCCGGCTGGCTTGGAGGTCTCTCTCACGCAGCGTGTGCCAGAGGCGAACGGCATAGCCCAGGCCGAGGATCGCGGCGTAGAGGATGAGGCTGAGCTGGAGCCGGGAGCTGGTGAACAGTGCCTGGCGGAACAGCTCCGCCGAGGGGGGCTCGTTGGGAGAGAAGAGCTTGAAGCCGAGCCAGGTGACCAGGAACGCGCTGGGGAGGTGGCAGACCAGGAGGCCGGCCAGGTGCACGCCGATGGAGAGGGCGCGGCGGCCCGGGCGGAAATCGAAACGGCGGCCCAGCCAGAGAATTCCCGGCGCGAACAGGGCCCAGACCACCCACGTTGCGCTTCCCATCAGGGACGTCAGGGCCGGGCTCCCTGGCTCGTGGGCGGCCACCCGGGCGATGTAGATCTGCAGCGAGCTGACGGCGCTGAGCAGGGCGAAGGTGGCCGCCACGAAGCCGATGGTTGCCTGGCGTGAAGTCACCCTTCGAATCTACCCACCCGTCGGAGTAAAGTCGGCCCAGGCAAAGATGGGGTAGCTGGCCTGTACGCAGAACACCGAGTCGACCTGGAGGCCTTCGCGGGCCACGGC
>JBEPVJ010000384.1:0-3239 GCA_041691095.1 Gemmatimonadales bacterium | reverse complement strand
GCGGAAGCCTGTCCGGCCATGCGTCGCCGCGACGATGAGGTCGTACCGCTCCCCGGTGTCGCGCGCCGAGTCGAGCGTGAGGGCTCCGTCGCGGAGCTGGTGGGCCACCTCGAAGGCGCCGGGGTGGCTACCCCGCATGCCGGTGAGCGCGGGCGGGTAGTAACCCGCAGCCTTTTCCGGAGCGAAGAGCGCTTCCGACGCCGGAGGATGGCAGCCGAGCGGCAGGAGCGAGGCGCCGACCGCAACGGCGAGGCCGTCGAGGAAGTCACGCCGGGTGATCTCTCGGCTCAATGCTCGATCCGGTGCAGGAAGTCCCGCACGGTCTTGAGCAGCGCCTCGGGGTTGTCGTTTTCCGTGGCGTGCGCGCTATTGGGGATCACCTTGAACTCGGCGCCCGGAACCATCTTCGAGAACATTTCGGTGGACGCGGGAGTCGCTTCGTCAAACTCCCCGGCAAGGAAAAGGGTGGGCACCTTGATCGCCTTGATCCAGGCGGTGGCGTCGAAGGTCTTGAGCGTCCCGGTGGCGCTGAACTCGCTCGGCCCCCACATGTACTGATAGACCAGGTCCCCATGCGACTTCGAGGCACTGTCGGCGTCGGCGGGCGATCGCACCGGCCCCCGCCTGACGTACAGCGTGTAGTAGGCCATCGCGGTCTGGTACTCGGCTGAGGCGGTGGTGTGGTCGGCCTCGTGGCGCGTGATCATCTGCTGGAAGGAGTCGGGCAACGTCTTGACCAGTGAATCGGCGTCGTGTTCCCACTGCGCCGTGGTGACCAGGGGATCTCCCAGAATCACGCTCTTCACGCCAGCGGGATTGGTTCCCATGTAGGCCTCCACCAGCATCGCGCCCCAGGAGCGGCCGTAGAGGTGGACTTCCTTGAGGCCCAGCGAGTCGCGCAGGGCCTGGAGCTCCTGGACCGCGCGGTCCACTGTGAAGAGGGTGGTGTCGGTGGGATGATCCGACTTGCCGGTGCCGAGCTGGTCGTAGCGGATGACCGGACGCTCGTCTCCCAAGGCCGCCCAGGGCTTGAGTCCGTAGCTGGTGCTTCCGGGCCCGCCGTGGATGACGATCAATGGCGTGCCGGGGCCGTTGCCCATGCGGGCCCAGTAGATCCGTCCGCCGGGAACGGTGACGTATCCCTCGTTGGCGGGGCGGGGGCTCGGAGTGGAACAGGCGGTGAGTACGAGCAGCGCGAGGAGGCCGGCGTGAGCGGTTTTCATGCCCGGATCTTAGCTTCGGGAGGGCGGGGGAGCTACTCACACTCTGCGGCGCAGCGGTGTCAGGTTGGGAAAGGACGCTATTGACGCTCGAGGCCGACCCTCGTTCCGACGCCGAACTGGTAGCCCGCGCCCGCGCCGGGGACGACCTTGCCTTTGGGGCGCTGGTCGGCCGTCACGCGCGCGCCGCGCTGGCGGTGGCTCGCGGCGTGGTGGGCGACCTCGATCTCGCCGAAGACGTCTGCCAGGACGCCTTGTTCCGGATCTGGCAGCGGCTGGGCGATTGCCGGGAGCCGGCGCGCTTCGCGGCGTGGATGGCCCGGGCGGTACATCGCCATGCGCTCAATGCCGTCCGGCGACGGCGGACCGCGCCGCTGTCGGAGAGCGGGGAGATTGTCGCGGCCGGGCCGTCGGCGCAGCAGAATATCGAAGCCGGAGAGCTCAAGCGGCGCCTCGAACGCGCCTTGGCGGAGCTCAGCGTGGAGCAGCGCACCGCCGTGCTGCTGTTCGATCAGGAGGAGTGGTCCCACGCCCAGATCGCCGGGGCGCTGGACACCACCGAAGCGATGAGCCGGCAGCACCTGATGCTGGGCCGGCGGCGGCTCCGGACCCTGCTCGGCACCGAAAGAGAGGGAGCATGACCGACGCATCGGAGGGCCGCGCCGACCTGTCGGCGCTGGAGGAAGACACCGCGCTCGGCGCCACGCGCGTCATGGCACGGGTGAACCGTCGCATCAGCGCTGAGCGGGATCTCTGGGGAGGGGTACGCCTGCGGCTGGCGCGGTTCGCGATTCCGGCGGTGATCGCCGCCGCCGCAAGCCTGGCGGCGATCGTGCTGGGGCGCGTCAAGGCTCCGGCGCCGGATCACTTCGCCCAGGTGGTGATGGGAGAAGGCCCGGCCGCCCGGTGGGTCTCGGAAAACCGGCGGCCCGACATTGCCGAGCTGGTGGCGCTGGCGGCGCCGGTGCGGTGACCCGGGCGGGCGGCATGGCCGGGGTGGCGCTGATCGCGGCGCTGCTGGCCGGGGGCGCCGCGGGTTATGCCGTCGGGGCCCGGCCGCCACGCGAGCACTTCAAGGAAATGACCATGCTGGGCCTTTCCCGTTCGGCGCTGCTCGATTCCATCGCGGCCACTCCGGCCCAGCGCGCCCGGATCGACAGCCTGCTGGACCTCGCCCGCGCCCATGCCGACTCGGCGGTCAACCGGATGATGCGCGATGTTCGCGAGGCGACTGGAGCGGCCCGCGCGCAGGTCCGCGCGCTGCTGACCCCGGAACAACGAACCCGGTTCGAAGCGCTCCTCGAGGGCACCAGCGAAATGCTCCCCCGTTCTCCCATGCCGCCTCCCTGACTCACATCCGCCCTGGTCGCGGTGTCCTTGGGCACACTCGATCGGGAGACACAGTGCGGCGAATTCTCGTTCAGCTTCTTCTGGCAGGCGTCCCGGTGATTGCCGGGGCGCAGGCGGACCCTGGCACCCCGATCGATGCGGGGCGCTCCTATCACATCCCGTCCCGGGTCCTGGGCGAGACCCGCACCCTCGACATCCAGGTGCCGGCGGGTTATGCGGCCAACCCGCAACGGCGCTATCCGGTCCTGGTGGTGCTCGACGGCGAATTCGAGTTCCCCGTCGCCGCGGCGCTGGCCCGTTTCTACGCCAGCGTCGGCCAGCTCCCGCCCTTGATCGTGGTGGGTATCCGCAATACCGACCGGAATCGGGACCTGACGCCGGCCCCGGCGCCCGGTTTCAGCACGCCTCCGGAGCTGGACACCTTCGGCGGCGCCGAGAAATTTCTGGGATTTCTTTCCGGCGAGCTGGTGCCGTACCTGAACCGCGAGTATCGCACCGTCCCGATGCGGGCCCTGGTGGGGCATTCCCTGGGCGGGTTGTTCGCCCTGTATTCCCTCTCCCGCAAGCCCGACCTGTTCACCGGCTACCTGGTCATGGAGCCGTCGACCTGGTGGAACAAGAAGAAGGAGCTCGAGGAGGCGAAGGCGGCGCTGGGCCTGTCTCTTATAC
>JBEPVJ010000383.1:0-3244 GCA_041691095.1 Gemmatimonadales bacterium | reverse complement strand
GTATGCGGAGGTTCGCGCCGAGCTCGGCGAAGGCCACATCGTTTTTGCGGGGCGTGGCTCGCTGGATACCCGCCTCCCCGATGATCCGGACCATCCCCGACTGGGCTTCCTGCTGGGGGACCGGAAGAACCTGCGGATCAATGAGCTCTACCTGTCGCTGCAAGCCCGATGGGGCGAAGTCTGGCTGGGCCAACTGGACCGCAACCAGGGCCCTGTCGGCATCCCGGGAGTCCCCCTCAGCGACGCAGCCTACTCTCGTCCCGATCTCGGGGTGACGCTGGGCCGCGGGGCGATCCGATTCTCCTCGATCGCCACCAGGCTCCGCAGCGACAGCACCACCGTCGGCAAGGTCGAGCGATATTATGTGGCGCATCGGTTGACCATTCGCGCCAACAAAGGCCTTACGATCGCGGCGTGGGAGGTCGGTGTCATTGCCGGTGCGCCGAGCGATCTCGACGGGAGCACCCGGGCCGTCGTTCCGCTGCTGGCAATTCCGGCACTCCTCGCTTCGAGGAGCCACCGAAATGAAATAGTTGGAGGAGACATCTCCTGGCGGCCGGCGCCGCGGCTCCGCTTCGAGGCGCAGCTCGCCATCGACGATTGGAACTTCGATGCCAACAATCCCTACCCGCAGCGCTGGGCCGGGTCGGTGAGCGGCTCCGGCGCGCTCGGGAAAAAAGCGTGCTGGCGGGCCAGCTACAGCACGGCGTCGAGCCTGGCGTTCCACACGCTCAACCCCGAAGAGAATGTGGTGGATCAGGGAATAGGGATAGGGCGGCTCTTTCCCGACAATGAAATGCTGGACTTCTCCGTGGGAATTCCAGTGCACACCACCTGGCTGGTCACGCCACGAGTAGGGCTGCTCCGCCAGGGCGAAGGCCGCATCCAGACGCCCTTCCCCACCCTTGCGGAGGCAGCGGCGGTACCGGCCCGCTTCATCGGGGTCACGGCCAATTCGCTCTGGGTCGGCGGAGCCATCGCCGGGTGGCACCGGGGTGTCCAGGTTTCTGGCGAGGGTGGAGTCCGGCATACCACCAACGCGGGCAATATCGCGGGGCGGACCAGCACCACGCTCGAAGGGCGGGTTATGGCGACGATCGGAATCACTTTCTGGAAGGCGGACCGATGAGGCCCACGCCGCAGCCGCCGCCGATCCTGCGGGACCGGCTGATACAGCTGCTGGAACGGATGAAGACCCGGCGCATCGTCGTCATTGGCGACGTGATGCTGGATCGCTACCTGATCGGCGATACCGAGCGACTCTCGCCCGAGGCGCCGGTGCCGGTGGTGGCGGTGCGGGAATCCCGCAGCGCCCTGGGTGGCGCCGCCAACGTCGCCGCGAATGTGGCCGCCATCGGCGCCTCCTGCCGGCTGGTCGGCGCGGTCGGAGACGACAACCACGCCGGCTCGATCCGGGCCGAGCTCGCCGCCGCGCGCCTCGAGGACCGCCATCTGGTCTCGATCTCCGGTCGTCCCACCACCACCAAGACCCGGGTGCTGGCACGGAGTCAGCAGGTGGTCCGGATCGACGAGGAGGTGGACACCCCGGTCGGCGGTCAGGATCAGGAGCGGCTGATCTCGACCGCGCTCTCGGCGCTGGTAGATGCCGATGCCGTGGTCTTCGAGGACTACAACAAGGGCACCCTCACCGAAGCGCTGATCACGGCGGTGATGAGCGCGGCGAAGCGCCGTGGCGTTCCCGTGGTGGTTGATCCGAAGTTCCGGAATTTCTTCAGCTTCGGTGGCGCCACCGTGTTCAAGCCGAACCGCCGGGAGCTGGAAGCGGCGATGGGCGCGACCCTCGATCTCTCCGGTCAGGACGCGCTGCAGCAGGCGCTGGCCAAGCTGGATGTCGACAATCTCCTGCTCACCCTTGGGGCGGATGGGATGGTGCTGGTGACCAAGGATCAGGTCATCACCCACATTGCGAGCCTGGCGCGCGAGGTGTTCGACGTGTCAGGCGCCGGCGACACGGTCACCGCCTGGGTGGCGACCGCGCTCGCCGCCGGCGCCACGATGCGGGAGGCGGCCCACGTGGCCAACTACGCCGCCGGCCTCGAAGTGGGCAAGTCGGGCGTGGCGACCGTTGCGCCGGCCGAAGTGCTGGCGGTGCACGAGGAAACCCACGACGCGCTGGGGAGATTGCGGCGGGGCGGAGTCATCTAGTACCTTCCCCCTCCCGAAACACGGGCGATTAGCTCAGCTGGTTAGAGCGCGCGCCTCACATGCGCGAGGTCGGGGGTTCGAGCCCCTCATCGCCCACTCTCTGCTACATCGCAGCCCCGCTTCGACTTCCACAGACGGAGGGGGCTTCTGCTTTGCGTGGGAACCGGATCGATGGTGTCCGTGGAGGTGTCCATTCGCTCAGGCCTCATGTGCCTCCGCGATTTCAGCGGCGCTCACATCGCCCTCCTCAAAGGATCTGGAGTTGACCCGCTTTCGTGGACGCTGCACCCTGATGGGTGAAGGGAGTCCCGATGGCGAGACCACGCAAGAGCGGCCCCCGAATCCCGTCGTCAGTCTACCGAGCCAGCCCGGCCCGGCCGTGTCCGAGTTTGAGCCGTCCGCACGGACGATTCGGAACTGGGTCACCCAGGCCGAGCGGGAAGGCGGCCAACGGCCCGATGGC
The DNA here is from genome assembly GCA_041691095.1 of Gemmatimonadales bacterium. Lineage (GTDB taxonomy): Bacteria > Gemmatimonadota > Gemmatimonadetes > Gemmatimonadales > GWC2-71-9 > JABFSM01. The sequence continues at coordinate 615 of JBEPVJ010000383.1, read as the reverse complement.
TTGACCACTGCGGAGCGCGAAGAGATCTCGCGCCTGCGCCGAGAAAATCGCCAGTTGAAGCTCGAGCGCGACATTCTGTCAAAAGCGACGGCCAGGTTCGCACGGAAGACCGGAACGATCCTCTGCGGGTCTACGGATTCGTGATGGACCACCAGGCCGTCTATCCGCGCGACGTTGTGTCGCGCGCCAGCCGGTCTCCCCGAGTGGCTTCTATGCGATTCGGGCCCAGCGGATGCCCTGTGCCGAATCATCTCTGCCCGATTCGGATCATATTTTTTTTTAGTTTATACTTCGCATGCGCCTCACGAAAGGATACTAAGTGTTTAAGGAACTGCTGACGGTTGTAGGAAAGTACGCGTCAAAAGCCAATATTCACCTTCTCAATGCCACTGTGAATTACTTGGAGGTGGGGCGTTGGTTGCAAAGCGAAGGTTTCACGATTCCAAAACGATTGTCAAATCGGTATCTGGTGTACGATCAAGTAATAAAAGAATTGAAAGATTCTAAACTGTTGTATTTGGAATTTGGAGTCTTCCGAGGCGAATCCCTAAAGTATTGGTCGACAAATATATCAGGGCCTCAAGCTCAGTTTTTTGGGTTCGATAGTTTTGAAGG
>JBEPVJ010000382.1:0-3245 GCA_041691095.1 Gemmatimonadales bacterium | reverse complement strand
GGTCTGGGTGCCGGCGGCATGGCTCACCGGATTTCTGGCCGCCGCTGCGGCGATTGTCCTCACCCTCCGCTCGGCTCGCGGACTCGCCGCCCATCGGCTGGCGGGCCGGCTCGAGGGACACGCATCATGGCGCTCCGGCGCGCTGCGCGGGCTGCTCGAGGCGCCGATCGATGGCACCAGCAGCGAGCTTCGAGGCGCGGCCGATCACGCCACGGCGCTGGACGTCGAGGCACGCGCTCCCATCGTTCTCCTTCCTGAAAAAAGCCGAGCCCTGCGCCTCATGGCCAGCGCGGTCGCCGGGATTGCCAGTTGCACCCTGCTTCTGGGCGCCGCCGGAATGCGCCATGGGCCCGCCGCGCTGCTCTGGAGTCCACGCCTGGCGATGGCCATGGTGGCGAGCCCGCTCCGCCTCGACGCCGATCGTCGGGCGGTGCATGCGGGAGATTCGGTGGCGCTCACGATCTCGGCTCCGGGTCGCCGCGCGGTCACGCTGTGGACCCGCTCTCCCGGCACGGTCTGGATGGCGGCGGTCATTGCGCTCGACTCGGCCGGCGGGGCGCGTCATGTCGCCGGTCCACTCACCGAGGCGTTATTCGCCCATGTGACCGAGGGTCGCCGTAGCTCCGATACTCTCGAGATCACCGTACGCCGGCCCGCCTTTCTCGCGGCCTTCGCGGTCACCATTCACTATCCGGCGTACCTCAAGCTCGAAGATGAGCCCGCCTCGCTGGGCGGCGATACCCTGTTGCTGCCGGTGGGAAGCCGGCTGGATGCCCGTGGGGAAGCCACGGTGACGCTAGCCGGCGCGGAATGGGAGCAGGGCACGGCCCGCATTCCGCTCGGCATCCAGGCCGCGCGCTTCGAGGGGCCGCTCACTCCCGTCGTGTCGGGCGCCTATCGGCTCACGATTCGGACTTCGGATGGCGAGCCACTTGCCGGTGAGGAAATCGTAGTGCCGATCCGGATCGTTCCCGATGCCGCCCCCCAGGTCGAGATCCCGGTGCCGGCAGGAGACACCACGGCGCCAACGGTCGGCTCGCTGCCCATGGTCATCGACGCCCGGGACGATCATGGATTGAGCGAAATCGTGCTGGAGCGGAGAGTTTCGCACGGCGGCGCGGTGCGCGGGCTGACGGAGGAGCGGCTTCCCTTGCCGGGTCAGATGCCCGATCGGGCGATTGTCCCCGCGTCGGTCGATCCGGTGGCGCTCGGCCTGCTGCCCGGCGACACGCTGCGGATCGTCGCCCGGGTTAGGGACAATTCGCCCACGGGGCAGACCGGCCGCTCCCGCGAGCTCTCCATCATGGTTCCCACCCGTCCCGAGCTTCGCGCCGCCGAGCAGGACCGCGCCAAGCAGATCCAGAAGAAGCTCGATTCCCTGGTGGCGGAAAGCCGGAGCGCGCAGCGTCAAACCGAGGATCTCGGTCGGGCCCAGCAGCGCGGGGCGGAGAACGCGCTCGATTTCGACGCCGCCAAGAAGGCGGAAGCCGTCGCCGACCGCCAGGAACAGTTGATCCAGCAGGCCGAAGCGGTGAAGAAGGCGCTGGAACAGCTGCGCCAATCGGCCGGACAGGCGGGCGTCTCCGATTCCGCATTCCAGGAGCAGCTCAAGGCGGTCCAGGATCAGCTCGACCAGGCACTCTCCCCGGAGCTCCGCCGCCAGCTGGCCGAGCTGCAGGAGGCCCTCAAGTCGCTGGACCGTGAGCGTACCAAGGACGCGGTCCGCAAACTGGGGGACAGCCAGCAGAAGCTCCGGGAGGCGCTGGAGCGGAGCCGCGAGATGTTCAAGCGGGCGGCACTGGAAGGACAGCTCGCGTCGCTCGAGCAGGAATCAAAGGAGCTTTCGGAGCAGCAGGAAAAATGGAACCAGCAGGCGCCTGGCGCGGACAGCGCCCACGCCGCCGCCGAAGAGCGCGCCATGGCCAAGCGGGCCGACTCGGTCGCCGCGGGGCTCGATCAGGCGGCGAAGCAGCTCGACGCGGAGAAGCGCCAGGAAGCCATGAAGCAATCGGCAAATCAGGTGCGCGATGCCGCGAGCGAGATGCGCGACGCCGCCAAGGCCGCCGAGCAGAAGCAGGCCGGGCAGGCGCAAAAGTCGGGCAAGCAGGCCGCGAGCAAGATGAAAGAAGCCAAAGAGCAAGTGAAGGAGCAGCGCGAGAGTCAGCAGAAAGACTGGAAAGAGGAAGTCATCGCCCAGCTGGATCGGGCGCTGCTGGAAACGACGCGGCTGGCGGAAGGACAGCTCGCGGTGTCGGAGCAGTTCAGGCTGAGCAGTGCACAGGCATCTGCCCGCAGCAGTCAGGGTGCCCTCGAAGAGGGCGTCGCGAAGCTGCTGGAGCAAGTCGGGTCTGCCAGTGGGAAGAATGCGCTGGTCTCGCCCCAGATCCTCGCGGCGCTGGCCGAAGCCCGGCAGCAGATGGCCAAGGCCCGGGAAGCGGCGGCCAGCGCCTCGGGAAATTCCCGCGAGTCGGTAGACCGCGCCGGTGACGCCGTGGACGCGCTCAACGTTGCCGCGTACGGATTGCTCCGGGCCCGAGATGACGTCTCGGGCGCCAGCAGCGGATCCGGCTTTGCCGAAGCGATGCAGCGCATGACCAAGGCCGCCAACCAGCAGGGCCAGATAAGCCAGGACGCCAACGGCCTCCTCCCCATGGCGGGATCCGCAGGGATTCAACAGCAGATGCAGGCGCTGGCCGCCCGCCAGCGCGCGCTCGCGCAGGAACTCGAGCGACTGCGAGCCCAGGGACAGACCGAGGCCAAACAACTGGGGGACGAAGCCAAGGATATCGCCCGCGCGCTGGAACGGGGCCGGCTCGACCGCGAGATGGTGGCGCGCCAGGAGCGATTGTTCCATCGCATGCTCGACGCCGGCCGCACCCTGTCGGGCCGTGAGGAAGATGAGCGAAAGGAGCGCCAGAGCGAAACCGCCAAGGCGGGGGACGTCCACATTCCGCCGGCGCTTCGCACCCAGCTCCTTGGCAAGGACGGAGAAATCCGGCTGCCGACCTGGGAGCAGCTCCAGCGGCTTTCTCCCGAAGAGCGCCGGCTGGTCACCGATTACTTTCGCCGGCTCACCGGAGGCGCGCCGTGAGGGCCGGGGCCATGGTGCTCCTGCTGGCGCTGACCCGGCTCGGCACGGCGTGGACGCAGGATGCCTCGGCCCGCGCCCTCGACCTGGAACGCCGGGGCGACTATGCCGGCGCCGCGGCCGCCTGGCGCATCGAGCTGGCCGCCAAGCCGACCGA
>JBEPVJ010000381.1:0-3255 GCA_041691095.1 Gemmatimonadales bacterium | reverse complement strand
CTGCTCGACCGGCGGAAACCAGCTCCCCAGCATCGCCACGTAGGCCTCGAAATTTCCGGTCAGCGATTCAGCCGCCATCCGGCTTTCGATGCGGGTGCAGGTCGCGTTGTCTCCCACGAGGCAGGTAACCCGCACCTCATGCGCGGCCAGCAGGAAGAGCGCTGCCTCGACCCCGCCACCCACCACGAGAGCGTGGTCTCCCGATTCGAGGCGGGGCAGGATCGCGGAGACGGCGTTGTGGCGCTCGAGGCCCCAGTGGTTCGGCTGCTGTTGCGCCTGGCGCAGCTTGGCAAATTTGAGCCGCCACTTGGCGAAGGAAGGAATCCGCAGCCGCTTCTGGATGATCTTGTCGACGGTTTCCTGCATCACGACTTCCGTCAGGAAATACTGGCCGCTGCTGGCGTCCTGGATTTCGGTGGCGGCGTCATTGCCGAGGCGGAGCAATTCGTCGCGCGCGAGGGAATTCTTGTAGTCCTCGATGCGCTGGAGCAGGTATTCGTGGTAGCGCTGTTTGGCGGAGAGGATGGGACGGGCCCGCCGGGTCCGGGCGGACTCGGTGCGGGCGTCGAGTTGGGCAACCGTGAGCATCGTACCTAAAGTAAGACAGGAGAGCGGTTTAGTCACCCCTCCGCCCGCAAAACCACCCCTTTCAGATAGCCGGTCTCCGGAATCGTGACCACCTCCGGGTGGTCCACGCCCTGGCCCAAGTGCTCGACGACGGTGAGCACCCGGCCGCTGTCGCGCGCGGCTTCTCCGATCATCTCCAGAAACTCGGGCCGGTGGACATGGAATGAGCAGGAGGCCGAGAGGAGGATGCCACCCGGGGCCAGCAACCGCATCGCGCGGAGGTTGATTTCACGGTAGCCGGTGAGCGCCTGGGCCACTGCGCTCTTCGATTTGGCGAAGGCCGGCGGATCGACGACGATGGTATCGAACCGCTGCTTGGTCCGAGCCATCGCGCGCAAGACCTCGAAGGCGTCCCCTTCCTGCCAGGTGATATTGGTCAGACCGTTCCGCTCGGCGTTTCCGGCACCGCGGCGAAGCGCGTCGGCGCTGGTATCGACGGCCAGCACGGTTCCGGCTCGTCGAGCAAGGTGGAGGGCGAAGGATCCATGGTACGCAAAGCAGTCGAGGGCGGTCCCGCCGCCCTTCGCCAGCTCGGCAGCCCGGATCCGGCTTGGCCGCTGATCCAGGTAGGCGCCGGTTTTCTGCCCGGTCCAGGGGGCGGCAAGGTAGCGCACCTCCCCTTCGCGGACGTCGATCTCTTCGGGGACGACACCGTGCGCGAGCTCGATCTTTTCGGGAAGGCCCTCGTGGCGACGGACCGCCACGTCGTTGCGCAACAACACACCTTCCGGAGCCAGGACGCGCACCACCGCCTCGACGATGTCGGCGCGCATCGTCTCGAGTCCGGCGGACAAGAGCTGGGCTACCGCCCAACGGTCATAGCGGTCCACGACCAGCGAGGGCAGACCGTCGCCTTCGCCATGGACCACCCGGTAGGCCGTGGCATCGATTGCGGCCCGGCGCGCCAGCGCGCGGGCGAGCCGGTCGGCCCACCAATCGCTATTCACCGACCGGTCGGTTCGCTCCAGAAGTCGCAGCCGGATCTCGGAGCGCGGCGAGCAGAGCGCCTGCCCGATGAATTTCCCGCGGGGGTCTTCGACCCGAACGAGTCCAGGTGCCTCGGGCGCGCTGGAGACATCGCTGGAGTAGACCCAGGGATGGCCCCGCACCCAGCGATCGGCGCCGCGGCGGGTGATGACAGCGCGCGCGTCGAGTCCCGAGTTGCTCACAGCCGTGATAAGATTCGAATCATGGACGACAATCTAGCGGCGCGACTCCGCCTCATGCTGGTGACGGACGACGGGCTGATGCTTGGCCGGGATCTGCTTGCCACCTGCATGGAGGCGGTGCAGGGGGGAGTAACGTGCGTGCAGCTCCGGCTCAAGGAGGCGTCGCCGCGCGAGCTCATCGTCGCCGCGCGGGCACTGATCCGCGCGTTGCCGGTGCCGGTGGTGATCAATGACCGGCTGGATGTCGCCCTCGCCGCCGGCGCCGCGGGTGTTCACCTTGGTCCGGACGATCTCCCGATTGTACTCGCGCGACAAATCGTCCCTCCCGGATTCTGGATCGGCGGATCGGTCGGGAACGACACGGAGGCGGAGCGCGGCCTCTGCGCTGACTACTGGGGTATCGGGCCGTGGCACGCCACCACGACCAAGCCCGACGCCGGCACGCCGCTGGGGCGCGAAGGGTTTCGCCGGCTCTGCGCGCTGGGGCGGGGAATTCCCTGCGTCGCGATCGGGGGCATCAGGCCGGCCGACGTGGCCAGTGTGCTCGAGGCAGGAGGGAGCGGGGTGGCGGTGGTATCCGGCATACTCGGCGGCACGGAGGTACGAAGCGCCGCCGCCGCCTATCGGTAGCGGTTTACCAGAGCAGGGTTGGCTCGGTCGAGGCGATTACCTGCTCCTTGCTCCAGCCCGGTTGGAGCTCGATCACCCGAAGTCCGTGGGGCGTGACATCGAGCACGCAGCGCTCGGTGATAACCCGGTGGACACAGCGCACTCCAGTGAGGGGAAGGGAGCATTCCTTCAGAATCTTCGGCTTTCCGTCTTTGGAGCAATGCTCCATCACGACGATCACGCGACGGGCTCCCGCCACCAGGTCCATCGCGCCTCCCATTCCCTTGACCATCTTGCCGGGAATCATCCAGTTGGCGAGGTCTCCCGTTTCCGAGACCTGCATCGCCCCGAGAATGGTGAGTGGCACGTGGCCGCCGCGGATCATCGCGAACGAAGTGGCACTGTCGAAATAGCTGGTGCCGGGGAGCTCGGTGACGGTCTCCTTCCCGGCATTGATCAGGTCGTGATCCTCTTCTCCTTCGTACGGATATGGCCCCACGCCGAGCATTCCGTTCTCGGACTGGAGCACGACGTGGAGGCCGTCCGGGATGCAGTCTGCGATCATCGTGGGCATGCCGATGCCGAGATTCACGTAGTAACCGGTCTGCTCGTTGAGCGTGAGCAACTCGCGGGCAGCCCGGCGCACGATCACGTCACGGAGGTCGGTGCTCATGTCCGTTTCCTCACGGTGCGGCGCTCGATGAAATGGGAGGGCGCCCGAGCCTGGAATATCCGCTGCACGAAGATGGCGGGTGTGTGCACCAGGTCGGGGTCGATATCTCCAGGCTCCACCAGGTGTTCTACCTCGGCGATGGTGATCTTGCCCGCCATCGCCATCATGGGGTTGAAG
>JBEPVJ010000380.1:0-3265 GCA_041691095.1 Gemmatimonadales bacterium | reverse complement strand
GGGCCATGGAGGCGGAATGGAGCTCGATCTGGGGCACGAATCCTCGCTCTCGTAGTGGGATACGGGAGTGAGAATGGGAAGATCCGTGCCATCGGGTTACTTCCGTATCTCCCAGTTTTTAAAGGGTTTATGTTCGTTCGCTCGACAAAGTGATTCGGGCGTGCAACAGCTGGAAAAATAAAGTGGGGGCGGTCCGCCTGGACCGCCCCCACTTTCACTTCGGCCGCCGCGCGGTCTAGCGCTCGACCAGAATCAAGTACTTGGCCTGCCCCCAGAACCGCTCGGGCGAGCTGATCTGGATGGCGCCCTTGACCCGGCCCTTGGCATCCAGCGGAATGTTGCTGTACGCGATGTTCTGATTGGTGACCAGCTGATACTCCTTCGCGGGATCAGGCAGCTTGATCTCCGAGAGATTCCGGCGGTCCGCGGAGGTAAACGCGGTCGGATCGAGGTTCGGCGCGGGCTTCAGCACTTCACCGGTGCGGGTAAAGATCAGGAAGCGGGTGCCGCCTTCTTCCGTGATGATGCCCTTGTCCTTCAGCTCCTTGCGGGTGCCGATGACGTAGAACACCGTGTTCTCGCGAACGGTGACGGCCGAGACGGTGTCGGTGAGAACGGCCTTCTCCTCGCTCAGCGTCGCGACCTGCTGCTTGGTGCCGGTCAGGTCGGCTTCCAGCGTCGCGATGGTGTTCTTCTGGCTTTCGAGCGTGGCGTTCAAGCCGTCGATCGTGGCCTGCAGATCGCCCAGCGTGGTTTTGAGGCTGTCCGATTCGGACGTCAGCTGCTTGAGGCGCTTCTGGCTGGCCGCGAGGCGGGACTCATTCCCCTTGAGGCGCACGGTCAGATCCTGCACCCGCTTGAGCACCATGGCGCGATCGTTGGTCGCGAGCCCCTCGCCACCCACCACCGGCTCGACCGGCTTGCGGGCGTTGGAAACTTTCAGGATCTCCGTGTTGATGTCGGAGAGAAGTCTGGTGGTTTCCGCCAGATCCCGCACCAGGCTGTCCTTCGCGGCGGCCACGGTGGTCATCTGCTCCACCTGGGTCCGGAAGTACTGGGACGAATCGGCTGGAATGCGCTGGGCCACTTGCCCCTGCTGTGAGCAGGCGACGGCAAGCACGGACAGCGGCAGGACTGCAGACCATTTCTTCATGTTGACTCCCTTTCGGAACTTGGGTCGCGGATGCCGACGCTCCCCCGAGCGCCTGCCCCACATAACCCTGAAAAGTTCACCTTGTGGCTCTACAATGCCAAGGGGGACGAGCGGGGGACCGGTCGTTGCACAGCCAGATCCTTTTCCGGAGGCGCCGCCGTATATTCATCCATCGCCCGAGTCTGTCGGACCGGGTTCCGCTGTTCCAGTATTCCATCCTTACGAGGTACTTCCGCATGGCTCGCGCTTACCGGACGTTCGCACTCGTGCTGGCGCTGGTGCTGGGAACCGTGGCCACGGCGTTGGCCCAATCCGGCACACTGACAGGCAAGGTGACCCTTACCACCGGCGGCCGTCCGATGGCCGGCGCGGTGGTGACGGTACTCTCGCCCGGCGGTGTGGAGGTGGCCAGGACCAGTACGCGATCCGACGGAAGCTTTCGGATTGCCGGTTTGTCGGCGGGGTCCTACACGGTCCGGGTGTCGTCGATCGGGTACACAGTGCGGGAATTTCCCGGCACCACGGTCGCGGCGGGTGGAACGGGGACGGTCGATGCGTCGCTGGAACAGCAGCCGGCCCGGCTGGAGGAAGTCTCGGTCACGGTGGTGTCGAAATCGCCTGAAAAGGTGACCGAGGCGCCCGCGGCGGTCTTCGCCATAACCCGGACGGAGATCGCCGAGCGGCCCGCACTGACGGTCATCGACCACTTGAAGAGCGTGCCTGGCGTAGACATCTCCACCGGCGGGCTGGTCCAGTCCAACGTGGTGGCCAGAGGGTTCAACAACATCTTCTCCGGCACTCTGCTCACTCTGATCGACTACCGCTACGCCGCGGTCCCCTCGCTCCGGGTCAATGTCGCGACCTTCTTCCCGACCAGCAACGAAGACATCGAGCGGGTCGAGTTCGTCCTGGGGCCGGGTGCAGCGCTGTACGGGCCCAACTCCTCCAACGGCGTGCTCAACATCATCACCCGCTCGCCGTTCACGTCGACCGGGAATACGATCTCCCTCGAGGGGGGCGCCCGGGCCGGCTCGAACTACGTGTCGGGACCCAGCACCCTGACCGACAACGGGGCCGGGATCTGGCGGGTTACCGGTCGAAGCGCCATGCGGCTGGGCACCAAGGCGGCGTTCAAGATCTCGGGGAACTATCTGAAGGGGAATGAATGGCGCTTCCGCGATTCTGCGGAGCCGGCCACCCTGGACGTGCTCAAGCCCGGTCTCAACATTCCCCCGGGGCGCTGCAACCCCAGCACCGGATGCCGGGACTTCAATCTGGAGCAATGGAGCGGGGAGGCGCGCCTCGACGTGCGGCCCAATGTGAACAGCGAAGTCATCGGCACCTACGGCATGACGGACGCGAAGAATCTGATCGAGTACACCGGGATCGGCGCGGGCCAGGCTCGGGACTGGAAGTATTCGACCGCGCAGCTCCGCTACCGCTACAAGCGCTTCTTCATCCAGGGCTTCGGGAATTTCAGCAATTCCGGCGACACCTATCTGCTCCGGAGCGGCAACCCGATCGACGACAAGTCGCGGGTCTGGTCGGCCCAGTTCCAGCACGGGTTCGATTTTGGCACGAAGGAGACGGTACTCTATGGCGCCGATTACATCTATACGGACGCCCGGACCGGCGGGACCATCAACGGTCGCAATGAAGACGACGATACCATCAAGGAGATCGGTGGCTACCTCCACTCCGTCACGCATCTGAGTCCCCGGATCGATTTCGTCGGCGCGCTGCGGCTTGACAAGAACAGCCGGCTCCAGTCGGCGGTGCTCTCGCCGCGGGTCGCGATGGTCTTCAAGCCGAGCGCGGACCAGTCGTTCCGGCTCACCTTCAACCGGGCCTTCTCGACGCCGGACAACAACAATCTTTTCCTGGATATCGTGGCGGGAAACATTCCGCTCGGCCCGGGCCTCAGCTACAACGTTCGCGCCCTGGGCGTTCCCGCGACGGGATTCCAGTTCCGCGCCAACGGCGGATGCGCCGGTGGCACGGCCGGCAATCTGTGCATGCGCACCCCGTTCAACCCCGCGGCCGGCCAGCTCCCGGCCCAGGCGGCCCGTCTCTGGGGGGCGGCGCTGGCGGCGGTCGCTCCGAGCACCGGTC
>JBEPVJ010000379.1:0-3280 GCA_041691095.1 Gemmatimonadales bacterium | reverse complement strand
TCGACCCGGAGCATCGGCTGATCGCCCAGACAAATGAGCACAGCTTGCTCCGAAGCGGCCGCGGCCCGGCGCTTCAACGAGTCGATACCAGTGCGGAGGCTCATGGAGAGATCTCCATCCTTGACCCGCATCTCTTCGGCGTGGCAGCGGTATTCGGCGGCGAGCGCGCGGACGGCATCGTCTCCCTGGCGGTGCACCACGACGGTGGCGCCGAGCAGCCCGGCGGCGCGCGCACCGCCCAGCTTCAGGAGGACGTGGCCGAGGAGCTCCCGGTCGTGCCACCTGGCCAGAAGCTTTTCACCACCGAACCGCTCGCCCCGCCCGGCGGCGGGAACCAACCCGAAAACTCGCAGCGACACCTGCCATTGAGAGACGATGGACCGTTGATCGGCACGCTACCCAACCGCCTCGGTGCGGTCAAGGCGAGCCGGGGCGAACGCCGGGAATCTTGAGCCGGATGCGGTACAGGTCGCTGACCGCGGTGAGGTAGAGGGTGCGCCCATCGGCGTCGCCCCAGGCACAGTTGGACGGCTCCAGCTCGGTGCGAAGGCGGCCGAGCACGGCGCCGGCCGGGCTGACGATCCAGAGACCTCCCGGGCCGGTCAGGTAGAGGTTACCCTCGATGTCCACCTTCATCCCGTCGGGTGGCTGGCCCGGCTCACCGGTGAGATCGAGAAGGACGGTGCCGCGCTCGATCCGTCCATCGTCCGCGACAGCGTACCGCATCCAGACCTTCTGCTTCGGATCGGAGTTCGTGACGTACAGCCAGCGCTCGTCGGGCGAGAAGGCGATTCCATTGGGCCGGCTCATCGCGTCGCTCAGGAGCTCGAGCTGTCCTCCCACAAGTCGGTAGAAGCCGTTGAAGGGAAGCTCCTTGCCGGGGTGGGTGTCCTCGCCGGGAAGTCCGTGTGGCGGATCGGTAAAATAGAGGATTCCATCGGAGCGGCAGACCAGGTCGTTGGGGCTGTTGAGCCGCTTGCCCTCGTAGCGATCCGCCAGCACCGTCAGGCTCCCGTCGGCCTCCTGCCGCGTAACCCGCCGGTTGCCCGGCTCACAGATGAGGAGCCGGTCCGTGGCGTCGAGGGTCATCCCGTTGGATCCCATCGCAGGGCCGGGCGGCACGTCGGCGGGCGAGTACCCGGTGCGGGTTCGTACGATGGAGTCGCCTTCGTCGGGGTGCCACCGTCGAATCACGTTCTGAGGCAGGTCACCGAACAGCAGGTGCCCTTCGGGCATCCAGACCGGGCCCTCGGCGCAGCCGAATCCTTCCGCCACCCGCTCAATCCGGGCCCCGGACGGAACGATGTCATCGAGCCCCGGTGCCAGCCGCTCGATCCGTCCGAACGCGCCGGGAGCGCCCCAGCGTTTCCAGCGTCGTGCCATCTGGCGGGTCCGGGCTGCCGCGGTGCGGACCGGCGCGGGCGCCAGTGAGGCAACCAGGTATGGCAATGCCGCGGGCGGCCAGGGGCGGGTCCGGAACAGGCCGGCCAGTTCGCGGGTTACGCCGCGATTGCCGTTCCCGCCATCGTGGTAGGCGTGATAGGCCAGGCTCCGGACCAGGCCGGTGCAACGCTGCTCGACCAGCCGGCGATCGTCGGGGCTGCATCGAATCGCGTGGGCCATGAGCATCGGCAGGGTCCACCGATCCCATACTCCCTGCCGTCCGTCCTGGGGCCCGGACATGCTGTCGGCCCGGTATCGCCAATAGGCCAGCCGGTGACGGTGCAGTGTGACCGGGTACCGCTGCGCGATGCGCAGATAGCAGTCGTAGTCCTGCACCCCGCAATCGCGGAACGGGCCGATCTCGTCGAGGACCCGTCGGGGAATCAGGGTCTGGGCCGGACAGGAGAACGGGTTGTTGCCGATGAAATGGGCGTGGAAGTCGCCGGTCACTTCGTCGGTTTCCGACGCTTCCAGCACCCGGGCCAGCCCGCCGCCCACCAGACGTCCGGCCCGGGGAGTTCCCCGCTCGAATTGCAAGCCGTCACACCCGATCAGCCCCGATTCGGGAAGGCGGACCGCCAGGTCGACCTGCACCGCGAGCTTGTGAGGCTCCCAGAGATCATCGGCATCGAGCAACGCGATGAACTCTCCCCGGGCCGCCGCGACACCGGCGTTGCGCGCCGCGGCAAGGCCGCCATGCTCCCGCCGCAGGTACCGGATTCGGGCGCCGAACGGCGCCACGCGCGCTTCCGTGTCGTCGGTCGATCCATCGTCGACCACGATGATCTCGACCCGCGGCCAGGTCTGCGCCAGGGCGCTCTCCACGGTCTCCTGGAGGTAGTGCGCGGTATTCCAGGTGGCGATCACCACGCTCACCATGGGCTGGCTCACCGAGCCACCGCGGGAAACGCGTCGATGGTCGCGCGCAGACCGGCCTCGAGCCCGACACGCGGCCGCCAGTCGAATGCGCCGAAGGTATGCGCCATGTCTGCGATCCAGGGCGTCACGTCGTGCGCCGGCGCCGGGAACACCCCCCAGGTCGGTGTGGCACTGGAGCCGGTGAGACGAAGGAGGTCGTCGGTGATCTCGCCGATGGTCACCGCGATCCCTGACCCGGCATTGAACACCTTGCCGCGATGCTCCCCGGCTCGATTGCCCGCCTCCAGATACAGCTCCACCACATCGTCCACAAACACCCAGTCGCGGGAGATCTCTCGGCGGGACAGTCGAATCGGCTCGCCCGACAAAGCGCCTCCGATGACGCGGGGCACCAGCCGCTTGGGATTGTCATCCGGCCCGTAGGTCGAGAAGAGCCGGAGGGTGACGATCGGACGGTCCCGCTCCCGGGCGACCGCTTGCGCATAGAGCGTCGCACCGAGCTTGGTGATGCCGTGCAGCGTGTCCGGCTCGCAACGGTCCGCCTCGGAGAGCGGTCGCGTGCTCGCGGTGTATTCGAAGGAATCCCCGGTGGTGACCAGCCCGCGATACCCGGTCCCGTCGCAGGCCTGGATCAGGTTCACCGTGCCGAGGAGATTGACCTCGACCAGCTCGGCGGCACTCCCGGTGGCGCCGGCCACCACGGTCGCGGCGGCGAGATGAAAGATTCGCTCCGGCCGGATGGACGCCATCAGCGCCGCGAGGCCCGGGCCATCGCCCAGGGGCACGTCGTGCAGGTGGAGCAAGGGTAGCACCCCTGCCAGGCGGTGGAAGTTGGACTGGGGCCGCTGCAACACGTGTACCTCGCACCCGTCCCGCACCAGCCGGCGCGCGAGGTGAGATCCGACGAATCCGGTCGCGCCGGTCACCAGGACCCGGGTCATGCGAAGTACCGGTAGAG
>JBEPVJ010000378.1:0-3285 GCA_041691095.1 Gemmatimonadales bacterium | reverse complement strand
GCGCGGGGTCGAGCGGTCGGTCGGCGCATAGATGAGTAGCTGCGCAGCCGGCGGAGCTCCATTCGAGGTGGCCAGCTGGGACACCACCGCCGCGAGATTGCCGCCGGCGCTGTCGCCACCGACCGACACGCGGTGGGGATCGCACCCGATCCGCTCGGCGTGGCCCACCGCCCACTCGAAGGCTGCCAGTCCATCTTCCACCGCCGCGGGAAACCGGTGCTCCGGCGCCAGCCGGTAGTCCACGCTCAGCACCGCGGTGCCGGCGTAGTGCGCCAGCATGCGGCACGGCTCGTCGTGGGTGTCGAGATCTCCGCCGACGAAGCCGCCGCCGTGGTAGTACACCAGCAGCGGCGGTATCCCGCTCGCCTCCGGCAGGTAGAGCTTTGCCGGCCGGCGGCCCGCACCGCCATCGACCTCGAGGTCTCGGACATCCCGAACCGGCGTCGGTTTCCCCGCGATGGAGAGCACATCGCGCCGGAGCCGGTCTCTCCCGGCCTGGGGCCGGTCCAGGATGTCGCGGGCGCGATCCGCGGGCCGGGCCAATGCAAGGATCAGCTGGAGCATGGGGTCCAGCGTGGCGCCGTCGATGGTTCGGGCCGGCTGCCCCGAGGGGCGCAGCTGCAGTCCGGCGGGCAGGTGCGAGGCGCCGCGAGCCAGGCGGCCGCGAATCAAGTCGATCAGCGTCGGCCTTACCGGCATTCATATTCCTGCGGGCGGAACGACGAGACCCGGCGCCGATATTCTCCCGGCGTTCCAGGCCAGAGCGCCGAATTCCTGCCGGTCGAATCGATGTACCAGCTACGGCAGCCCCCTCTCATCCACACCGTGCGCTGCATCCCCCGGTCCACCCCCTCGATGAATTCCGCCTGGGCCTTGTCGGTGGGCTCGAGGATGGTGATACCGTGCCGATCCATGTGGCGCACCGCGTTGACCAGGTGATCGAACTGGGCCTCCTGCATCAGCAGCACAGAGGAGTGGCCCAAGCCGGTATTGGGACCCTGCATGAGGAACAGATTGGGGAATCCATTCACCGTGGTTCCGAGGTGTGCCTTGGGGCTGCCGGCCCAATGTTCCGACAGGGTGCGCCCGCCGCGGCCGCGTACCTGACGGTTGAACGGAGCTTCGGCGACCTCGAAGCCGGTACAGAAGACGATCGCACCGACTGTATGTTCGATGCCGCCACCGTCGACCACGCCGTGAGGTCTTACCTCCACGGCCGCGCGGGGGATCACATCGACATTGGGCTCCGCGAGGGCGGGGTAGTAGTCGTCCGAGACGAGGATTCGCTTGCACCCCATGGTGAAGTTGGGCGTGAGCGCGGCTCGAAGCGCCGGATCCTTCACGGCCTTATGGAGGTGGCGGCGGCTGATTCCCTGGAGGAATCGCAGTATCCGCGGGTGACGGAAACCAATGCCGAACAGCTCTCGCTGCGGCCGGATGCGGGTTCGGAGGAACCGCTGGGTCAGGGGAAATCGGTCGAAGAGGCGTCGCGCCCTGGCACTGATGGGCCCGTTGTGCCGGGGCACCACCCAGGCTGGAGTCCGCTGAAACACGACGAGCCGGGAAGCGATCGGTTGGAGGCTCGGTATGATCTGCACCGCCGACGCCCCGGTGCCCACGACCGCTACGCGCTTCCCGCGGAGCTCGGCGTCCGGGTCCCAGCGCGCCGAGTGAAACACCGGGCCCTGGAAGGTGTCGAGACCGGGCAGCGAGGGCATGCTGGGCGCCGACAGCCCGCCCACCGCAGACACCAGCACCGAAGCGTTCCAGCGGCCCCCCGAGGTCTCGAGGTTCCAGCTCGCCGAGGCCTCGTCCCAGCGCGCCTCGGTCACCTCCACACCGAAGCGAATATGCCCCCGCAAGCCGTATTCGGTGGCGCACCGCTCGAGGTAATTCCAGATCTCCTGGCCGGGAGAATAGCGCTCGGTCCAGTCGGGATTGGGGGCGAAGGAGTACTGGTAGAGGTGCGACTCGACGTCGCAGGCGACGCCGGGATAGCTGTTGTCCCGCCAGACCCCGCCCACCGATTGGGCCCGCTCGAGGATCACGAAGTCCTCGATGCCGGCCCGGCGGAGCCGGATGGCGGCGCCGAGCCCCGCAAAGCCGCTGCCGACGATGGCGACGCGGGTTACATGGTCGGAGCCTGGTCCGGTCACTTCCCCGCGGCGGCGAGCAGCTTGGTCAGGTCCACCACCGCGATCCGCCGTCGCTGGGACAGCCGGGTGAACACCATGGTATTGTTGTCTGCGGTCCACCAGTAAGAGGCTTCGCTCTCGGGAGACTTGGTGAGCTGCCGGTGGGAGCCGTCCTTCATGTCGATGACCCCGAGCGCCAGCGTCGCCCCGCCGCTGAAATAGGCCAGCCAGTGTCCATCCCGCGAGAAATCCCCGACCTGGTCGCCCTTTCCGAGCATCTGGCGCCCTTGACCGGTCTTGGTCGAGATCAAAAAGCTGCCGATCCCTCCACCGGGCAGTTGCGCATTGATCGCCATGGAATCGCCCTTCGGGGTGAAGCCGAACCAGGAGATGCTGGTCACTGGACTCTTCTCCCAGGTCCGCTTCAGCGTCCCATCCGGCATAACCCGGCTGAGCGTGGTCTGGCCCCCCTTCCCACCTTCCGACTGGACCAGAATGTCATCGCTCACCAGGCTGACCGCCAAGGCGCTCACGGTGCCGGTATGGGTGATCCGCACCGGGGCTCCGCCGGCGGCCGGCACCTTCCATACGTCGCTCCAGGGACCGGAGTCCTTGGGAGAGGTGAAGTAGATGAATTGTCCGTCGGGCGACCACTGCGCGTTCGCCTCGGCGGTGGGAAAATCGGTGAGCTGCCGCGGGGCTCCCCCCGCGGCCGACACGATCCACACGTCCTGGTTACCGGCCTTGTTGGACAGATAGACCAGCGATTTTCCGTCGGGAGACCAGTTGGCCTGGAGATTGAGCGACCCGTTCGCCACCAGCGTGCGTGGTGTGCCTCCGGCCATCGGAATCACCTGGATGTCGCTTACGCCGCCGCCCCGTGGTGCCTCATAGTACAGCTCGGTTCCGTCGGGCGAGGGCATGATCTCCCCGATGCGCAGCGAGTCGGGAGTCAGCCGCCGTTCCTTGCCGTCCGTGACGTTGATCGCCCACGCCGACTGTCCGCTGATCCCGGTATGATAGGCCAGACGATGGCTCTTCCCGATCCAGGAAGGATTGCCTTCCTCGGCGGCGTCGTCGGTGATTCGGATTTCGGGGCCGCCCGCTGCCGGAACCACCCAGAGGTCGGTCTGCTGACCCCGCTGGGAGA
>JBEPVJ010000377.1:0-3289 GCA_041691095.1 Gemmatimonadales bacterium | reverse complement strand
CCTCCGATCCACTCTCGCCGCTGGCCTGGATGCTGACCGGGTTTGCGCCCTGGTTTTCCGGGCGATTCACGGAGGGGTTGCCCAGCCTGGTGCGCGGGGTGGAACTGGATCCGGAGAGCCTGATCGGCCGCTGGACCCTGGGGTATGGCCTGGCGCTGGCGGGGGATTTGGCCGGCGCCGCGCGCCAGGCGGCATATATGCACGAGCGGGCGCCCACGATGCCCTACACCCTGCATTTGCTGTCGCTGGTGGATTCCCTGTCCGGCAGAAAGACCGAGGGACTGGCGCGCCTCGCCGATGCGGTCGGGCTCGATGGTCACCACAAGGGACATCTCGCCGAGGCGTTCGCCATGGGAGGGGACACGACGCGAGGCATGGTCATGCTGCGGGAAGCCGTGAACGACGGGTTTCACGGCTATGACTACCTGGCGAAGCACTGTCCTTTCTTCGCGCCGCTGCACGCGCTGCCGGAATACCAGGCACTCATGGAGCGGGCGCGGCGGCTGACCGACGGCTTCATGGAGTCGGTAGCGACCGTCATCGGCAAGGAATAAGCATCATGCGCGGATTTTTTCGGCGCCCGTGGTGGCACTCGTCTCCCACGCCCCGGGCGCTGCAGCCCAGCAGAAGGACGTGATGGCGGTGCTGGATCGGTTCGTGGACGCCTTCAACACGGGCGACGTCAAGTCAGCGCCCGGGGCGTGTGCCGACCAAGTATCGATCGTCGACGAATTCGCTCCGTACGAATGGCACGGCGCGGGCGCCTGCGCCACCTGGGCCAACGCCTCTGCCGCCGCCGCCACGAAGAAGGGGATCACCGACGGCATCGTCCTACACAAGAGCGCCGCCGGGTGGCGGATCACGGCCTGGACCTGGGCGAAGGACTGATTGATGACAGCACTCCCGCGTTTCGCGACCGTCGTCGTCAAGCCCAAGTGAGGGAGCAGCTCTCCGCAGCCCTGGCCGGCCGTTACCGGATCGAGCGTGAGCTCGGCCAGGGGGGCATGGCCACCGTATACCTCGCGCGCGACCTCAAGCACAACCGCGATGTGGCCATCAAGGTGCTCCGCGCGGACATCGCGGCAACCATCGGCGCCGAGCGGTTCCTCCGGGAGATTCAGCTCGCCGCCAAGCTCACCCACCCGCATATCCTGCCACTCTACGACTCCGGCGAGGCCGATGGCGCCCTGTATTTCGTCATGCCGAACGTCGAGGGACATTCGCTCCGCGAGCGGCTCGACCAGACTCGGCAGCTCCCGGTCGAAGAAGCTGTGCGGGTTACCTCCGAGGTAGCCGGCGCGCTCGACTATGCCCATCGTCACGGAGTAGTGCACCGAGACATCAAGCCTGAAAACATCATGCTGCATGACGGGCACGCGATGGTGGCCGATTTCGGCATCGGCAAGGCACTCGGCGAGGTCGAAGGCGAGGGCGTCACCAAAGCTGGCATGAGCGTGGGCACGCCGGCCTACATGAGCCCCGAGCAGGCCGCCGGTGAAACGGTGGACGGCCGCAGCGACGTATACAGCCTGGGCTGCGTGCTCTACGAAATGCTGGTGGGGGAGCACGATCTGCCCTCGATCCGACGGGAATTGGCGGAGTCGCTCGAAGAGATTACGACGACCTTCAGCTACCGGGTCACCAGCGGCGTGTTCCTCGACGCCTATCTCGGCGACGCCGAAGTCGCCCGATTGTACCGGGAGTTGTACCACGAAGACCATACGTGGCGGGTGCCGTGAGCGACTCGCTCACTCGCCTCACCGCGGCGCTATCCGACCGCTACCGGATCGAGCGCGAGCTCGGTCACGGCGGCATGGCGACGGTGTACCTCGCGCGAGATCTCAAGCACGATCGCGACGTGGCGATCAAGGTCTTCCGTCCCCAGCTCGCGGCGGCGCTGGGCAGCGAGCGGTTCCTCGCCGAGATCCGGACCACCGCCAGCCTCCAGCATCCGCATATTCTCCCGTTGCATGACTCCGGCGATGTGGACGGCGTGCTCTTCTACGTCATGCCCTACATCAACGGAGAGACGCTGCGGGACCGCCTGACCCGGGAAGAACAGCTCCCGGTGGAGGACGCCATCCATATCGCCACCGACATCGCCGCCGCGCTCGACTACGCCCACCGCAGTGGCGTGATCCACCGCGACATCAAGCCGGAGAACATCCTGCTGCACGAGGGTGATGCGATGCTGGCGGACTTCGGCATCGCGCTGGCCGTGCGCCAGGCCGGCGGTGAGCGCATCACCGGCACCGGCCTCTCGCTCGGTACGCCGCACTACATGAGCCCGGAGCAGGCCGCGGGTGAACGCGAGCTCGACCCGCGAAGCGACATATACTCGCTGGGCGCACTGACCTATGAGATGCTGGCCGGCGAGCCACCGATTACCGGCCCTTCGCATCGCGCCATCGTCGCCCGGCTGCTGACCGAGACGCCCCGCTCGCTCCGGGTGGTGCGGAACGCGGTGCCAGTCGAGGTGGATGCCGCGGTCATGCGGGCATTGGCCAAGGCGCCGAGCGACCGCTTTGTGTCGGCGGGAAAGTTCGCGGCGGCGCTCGACCCGGCGGCGACCCCGGCGGCGCCTGCAAAGACCGGCGCCCCGAGATCCCGCGCGGTCCCGTTCATTGTCGCGGCCATCGTCCTTGTTGTGCTGGCGGTGCTCGGGGTCCGGCTGCTGCGCCCTCACACCAACGCGGTCCGCCGCCTCGCAGTGCTTCCGCTGGCGAGCGCGCGGGGCACCGCCGATTCCGGCTTGATGGCCGACGGGATGACCCGCTCGGTCATCGAGGCGCTCACCGAGGCGGGCGTTCCGGTCGTGGGGCATCGCTCGGTCACCCGCTATCGTGGCTCCGATCGGCCCTTGAAGGACATTGCCCGCGAGCTCGGCGCCGATGCGTTGGTCGCCGGAACGGTCTCGCAGGTCAACGGGCAGGTGGAGGTTTCCGTTGAGCTGACCGACCCGGAAACGGGTCAGGATCGCTGGGCGCACACGTATCGGCGGCCCGAAGCTGAAATTCTGCTACTCCAGAACGATGCCGCCCGCGACATCGCGGCCCAGACCCATGCGACAGTTAACCCGCAGCACGCGGAGGTAGTGCGCCGAGTCAACCCCGAAGCCTATGCGGCATACCTCACCGGCAAGCGCCTCGATCTGACCTACGGCCTCAAGCAGCTTTTCGAGGCGGACACCATGCTCCGGCGCTCCATTGCGCTCGACTCGACCTTTGCCCCAGCTTACGCCGAGTGGGCCATGAACTGGGCCTACCGGGCCTGGTTCAGTACGCCCGAT
>JBEPVJ010000376.1:0-3310 GCA_041691095.1 Gemmatimonadales bacterium | reverse complement strand
GTATAAGAGACAGCGCAACGACGTGTCCTTCGAGCCCGGCACCTTTCGCGTGCGCGGCGACACCATCGAGATCTACCCGGCCTATGCCGAGCAGGCGGTGCGGGTCGAGCTCTGGGGAGACCGGATCGAGCGGATCTCGAAGATCGAGCCGCTGACGGGAAATACCATCGCCGCGCTGACCCAGTGCGCTATCTACCCGGCCAAGCATTTCGTCACCGAGCGGCCCGCAATCGAGCGTGCCGTGCGCCTGATTCGGGACGAGCTCGCGGTCCGGCTCGCGGAGCTCAAATCCGCCGGCAAGCTCCTGGAGGCGCAGCGACTCGAGTCGCGCACACACTTCGACATCGAGATGCTCCTCGAAATCGGCACTTGCCCCGGCATCGAGAACTATTCGCGCCATTTGACCGCGCGCGCTGCGGGGGAGCGACCCGCGTGCCTTCTCGACTATTTCCCGGCGGACTACCTGGCGGTGGTGGACGAATCGCACGTATCGCTCCCCCAGATCGGAGGGATGTTCAACGGCGATCGCGCCCGCAAGACGACACTGGTCGAATACGGATTCCGCCTCCCTTCGGCCCTCGACAACCGCCCGCTCCGGTTCGAGGAATTCATGGAGCTGGTGCCGAGAATGATCACCGTCTCCGCGACGCCGGGGGAATACGAGCTGGGGCTGTCGCACGGCTCGGTCGTCGAGCAGATCATTCGCCCGACGTTCCTGGTGGACCCCGAGGTGTCGGTCCGCCCGGTCAAGGGTCAGGTGGACGATCTCCTCAACGAGATTCGGCTTCGGGAAGCGCGGAAGGAGCGCGTCCTGGTCACGACGCTCACCAAGCGGATGTCCGAGGATCTCACCGACTATCTGCAGCAGCATGGCGTGCGCGTGCGCTATCTGCACTCCGACATCGACGCGATCGAGCGGGTGGAAATTCTCCGGGGTCTCCGGCTGGGCGACTTCGACGTCCTGGTTGGCATCAACTTGCTGCGGGAGGGCCTCGACCTTCCCGAGGTGTCGCTGGTCGCGATTCTCGATGCCGACCAGGAGGGTTTCCTCCGCTCCGACCGCTCGCTGATCCAGACGGTCGGGCGCGCGGCGCGAAACCTCAACGGCGTTGCCATCCTCTACGCCGACCGGATGACCGGGTCGATGGAACGCGCGCTTTCCGAGATGGACCGCCGACGCACCATTCAGCAGGCGTACAACGTCGAGCACGGCACCGTGCCGGTGTCGATCATCAAGTCCACCGATCAGGTGCGGCTCTCGACCCACGTGGCCGATGCCCGGACCGCGGCAGCCGCGGCGTCGCGCAAAGCGCCGGCAATGCCGGACCTGCACGATCCCAAACAACGCGCCGCGGCGATGGTGGCTCTCGAAAAGCAGATGAAGCAGGCCGCGGCCAACCTGGAGTTCGAGATGGCCGCGATGCTGCGTGACCAGCTGAACGATCTGCGGGCCGCGTCCGCTCCCGATGTACGCCGCGCCGGATCCTGGGGAAGCCGTCGCCGGGCGTGAGCGCGCTCGTCGACGAGCCCGCCCTCCGGGCGCTCGCGTATGAGATGGGTGCCGGGCTCGCTGCAGGAGCAGTCATCTGGCTCACCGGCGATCTCGGTGCCGGGAAGACTACTTTTGTTCAATCGCTGGTACGCGGGATCGGGGTGGAAACACCGGCCACCAGTCCGACCTATGCCCTGGTGCATCATTATGACGGCCCCGGCGGGCCGGTGTATCACGTGGACTGCTATCGTTTGTCCCGACCGGAGGATGCCCACGATCTGGACTGGGACAGTCTCACTGAGGGTGCCGCGCTGTTGATCGAGTGGCCGGAGCGCGCCGGGGTCTGGGCTCCTCAGCCAACCCACTCGGTGCTGCTGTCCCACACCAGCGATCCCGACTTGCGCCGGGTGGAAATCGCGTGATTCTGCTGAGCATCGACACCGCGACCGACCGGCTGAGCGTGGCCCTGGGCCGCCCCGGGTTACCGATGCTCGAGCGCCACCTGCACGGCGCCCGCCGGCACGCGGCGGCGCTGCTGCCCATGGTTGCGGCGCTGCTCGAAGAAGGTTCGACGTCGCTCGACTCGGTCGGCGTTATCGCGATCGCCGACGGCCCGGGTAGCTTTACCGGATTGCGAGTGGGTGCCGCCGCGGTGAAAGCGCTGGCGCGCACCAATCCGGGGGTGACAGTCTGGACCGCCTCGACCTTGATGGTACGCGCGGCTGGTGCCTCGGCACCGCGCGGGTCGAGGGTACTGGTCGTCACCTCGGCGCTTCGGGGAGACCTCTTCGCCGCGTGTTATCGGTTCGATCCTGGCGGCACCGTCGAAACGATTCTGGCGCCGAGATTGGGCTCACTCGACGCGCTGCGCGGACTCACGCCCGATCTCCTCGTCGCCGAGGCGCCGGATCTCCTCCTGGATCAGCTTGGGTCGATCTTTCCGGTGCCCATGCTTCGCGGACCGGCAGGGCTGCCCCGCGGCTCGGCCCTTCTGGGGCTGGTCGGAGCATCGGGAGGGGCCGAGCGCATCGAGTCGCTCGATAACTGGGAACCCGTCTACGGTCGCCGGGCAGAGGCGCAGGTCAAATGGGAAGCAGCGCATGGCCGATCTCTACCTGATTCGTCGCGCCAGCTCCGCTGACGTCCCGGCGCTGGTCTCCATTGAGCGAGCCTGTTTTAGCGATCCATGGACTGCGGCCGGGATTCTCGAGACGGTTCAATATGAAACGATACGGGGGTTCGTGGCCGATTCTCAGGGATCAACGGTCGGGTACGTCATGGCGCGAATATCTGGCGAGGAAGGAGAAATCCTGAATCTTGCCGTCCTCCCGAGCTGGAGGAGGAAGGGAATTGCCCGCTCGCTCCTGGTAGAGGCGCTGGGATCAATTTCAGCCGCCGGGGTCGTGGAGGCATATCTCGAGGTTCGTCAGTCGAATGAGGATGCGATCGCCTTGTACCGGTCGCAGGGATTTAGGCCCGTCGGAGTACGAACTGATTATTATCGGGACCCGCGAGAGGATGCCTTGGTCTTGCGGGCTGCGCTCGCCGCCTCGCGGTAAATGGAAACATGAGGCGTATCTTTGGTTATCGGAAGCACTTAGCAACTTCATATCATGTAAGGGTTCACTACTTTAGCCCGCAGATTTTCTCGTGTGAGGAGGATTCCATGGCCCGCAGTCTCAATCGCGCTCAACTGATCGGCAACCTCGGGGCAGACCCGGAGGTGCGTAGTACGTCCAACGGTGGCCGGGTGGCCAATCTCTCGCTGGCCACCAGCCGGCAGTGGAAGGGCGCATCGGGAGACAAGCAGGAAAAGAC
>JBEPVJ010000375.1:0-3298 GCA_041691095.1 Gemmatimonadales bacterium | reverse complement strand
TACTGCATGGGTTCCAGCGCTGCCGCGGGCGGCCCCCCCAGGAGAACGCCGCCCTGCCCGAAGAGCTTGATGCGATCCGCCACGGACTTTCGTCCTTCGCCTTCCGCTTTGATGACTTCGGTTGGTTCCGAGGTCGCCGCGCCAGCCGGTTTCACGCCGTTGCGCGCGGTGATCTGCACCTTGATCGTGTGACCAGCGTCGGTTTCGGTCATTTCGTGTTTGGCGCCGGTCGCGCCTTTGATCGTGGAGCACCGGCCACTCTTGCACAGCAGCCACTTGTATTCGTAGTTGATCGGCGCGGTGCCGCTCCAGTCGCCGGTCG
Source organism: Gemmatimonadales bacterium (assembly GCA_041691095.1). Classification (GTDB taxonomy): domain Bacteria; phylum Gemmatimonadota; class Gemmatimonadetes; order Gemmatimonadales; family GWC2-71-9; genus JABFSM01. The sequence goes on along the minus strand of JBEPVJ010000375.1, from coordinate 2,976 downwards.
TGGCTTCGAGCGTCTGGCCGACGGCGGCTTCGGTGTGCACCACCTTCCTTTCGCCTTCGACTATTTCGATCACGCGGATGTGGGGAAGCGTCATGTTCGTGGGCGGTTCCCCGGTGCCTTCTTCGACGGGTTCTTCGACTTCTTCTCCGCCGCCTTCGGATTCTTCTTCTGTCGTTTCGTTTTCACCGGGGCTGTCCCATTTCCGAACCACGACTTCTTCGGAAGATTCTGCATCGGGCAGCGCCCACTCGAGCCTCAGCGCTTTCGGTTCTGGTTCGACGCCGATGACCGGAAGCGGCGCCGCGGATTCAGGACTGAGCAGCGCCATGACCGACTTCGCCCCGGCCGAGACCGCCTGCGCGTGTTCGACTCCAGGGACCGCCTGCCAGTGTGTGCTGAAACAGGTTTCATAGAGGCCCATCACCCCGCCTCCCTTTTCGCACCCAGGCCCACGTCCCAGCTCCCCAAGCGAGTTCGTGCCTACCGTATAGACCTTGCCGTCTTCGCCGAGAACCGTGCTGAACTTGCCGCCCGCATCGACTGACACCACTTTCACGCCTTCGAGGCCGCCGATCGGTGTGGCATAGCGATCACACGGCCAGGTGCCTCCACCGTTTTTGTTTTCGTGCCCGCACAGCCCGCCGGCTTCAGCCAGGGCGCCTTCGCTGTCATCGCCCCAGCCGACCACTTCCCCGCTTTCGAGCAGCGCGATCCCGAAGTTGTTCCCGGCCGAGACCTTGATGACCCCTTTCAGCGGATGCCCGGGCGAGCTCAGCACGCGCCCAGGCGGAGTGAATGTGGTATGCGCATCGGGTTCGAGTTCCTGTCCGAGCTGGTCCTTGTGATCGTTGCCCCACGAGAGCACTTCCCCCGCTTCGGTCAGCGCGTAGGCAGATTCAATGCCCGCGCTTACTTCGATCACTCCTTTGATCGGGTGTTCTTCGGCATCGACCACCGGCGCGGGCAGCTTGCCGCACAGTTCCCAGCCGACTTCCGTCCAGCACTTGTGTTCCGGCTCTTTTTTTTCTGGTTCTTCGCTCGGTTTTTTCGCCGTCGTTTCGCATGTGACGCGTTTTCTGCATTCTGCTGGCCACACGACCCCCAGCTGGCCGCCGACGTTGCTACCCCAGGCCAGCACTTCGCCCGTAGAGAGGATCGCGTAGTTTGCGCCGGCCCCCGAGGCGATTCCCACGACTCCTTTGCCTTTGAGCGCAAGCACTTCTTTGGGTTCGAGCCGGTTTTCGCCGGTTTCGTATTCAAAGCCACCCTTACCGTTGCCGAGCTGACCGTATGCATTGGAGCCCCAGGCTTTGACGGTCCCGTTTTTGAGCAGGGCCATTCCGAACTCCTGGGCGGCGGATATCGCTTTGACTTCGCCCAAGCCCTTGACCGCGACCTGCGTCTTGCCCTGTTCCCAGGTCGATTTGCGACCGCCATACCCGGTCGATCCGTTGGCGGCAGCACCGGCGGCCGTTACGGTGCCGTCGTTGTGCAGCTCGAGCGTGAATGAGTTGCCCGCGGCGATCGCAGCGATGTCCGTCCGGCCTTCGTTTGCCACCGGGGACGCTTCCCACAGCGTCCTGAAGATCGTGCCGAGCTGCCCGCGGTAGTCTTCGCCCCAGCCGACGATGAAGTTCTCCGATGCACCCGGCACCGGGGGCGTGGCGACCGAGTGGGATGTCCGAGTACCCCGAATGTTGCTCGCCGTGACCGATACCCGCACCCGTTTGCCTATGTCTTCTGCCCCCAGCGTGTAGGTGGACGCGGCGGCTTCGGAGATCGCCGTACAGCTCCCTTCGGCGTTGCAGCGCTGCCAGCTGTAGGAGTATGCGATCGGTGACGTTCCGTCCCACGTGCCGCGCGTAGCGGTGAGCGTCCTGCCCGACCGGAGCCCGCCGGTGAGAGCCGGGGAGTCGATGGGCACCGGCGGCCCGGCCGTAACGGGTGCCGTCTGCGCTGAGGTCGCGCTTTTGCTGGCCGCCGGGTTGACGTCGGTGACGATCACGCGCATGGTGTTGCTGCGGTCCGCTGATACGAGGCGATAGGTGGCTTCAACAGCCCCGGTGATGACAGTGCATTTCGTCCCAGCGCAACGTTCCCATTGGTACTGGTAGCTGGAGGCGGGGGTCCCGCTCCAGGTCCCGGTGCTCACCGATAGCAGCTGCCCTTCTTCGGGTGCGCCGGAGATCGCCGGCAGCGCTGTGTTTTTCGGCGCCACGGCGGCGATTTCAGCCGTCTGTTCGGACGTCGCAGTGGTTGCGCCTGCGGTATTTTCCGCCGTGACAAGTACCCGTAGCCTCGCTCCGAGGTCCACGAAGCGGCTGGTGTATTCAGAGGTGGTCGCCGGGGCGATGTTTTCGCATTCGGGGTCGCACCGCTGCCATTGGTATTCGTAGGAGAGGCTGCCGCCGGTCCATTTGCCCGCTTTGGCTCTGAGCAAGCTCCCTTCCTGCGCCCTCCCCGCGATCGAGGGCAGCAAGGTGTTGACCGGTTTTTCAATCGTCGCGCTCGCCGCTGCTGCCACGACGAGCAGCATCACACCGAGCGCGAGCAGCGCCACGGCGGCCGCGGGCGCATGGCGCATAGGCCTTCGATCGGGCTCACCGATCACCCAGCGCGAGATTCGGCCCCTGCTCCCCATAGCACCCTCCGATCGTGGCCTCTCCGGTCGAGAGGCACCCGCGGAAGCGAAGATCCACGCAGGGCGCCCCCTTTTTAGCGACGCTACTCGCTTCGTAGATTCGATGTCAACCCCTGATCGCACAATTCACCGAGTCGGCCAGCCCGGCCGGCGGGACCTCCGAGCCGCCTTGGAGCTCACCGCGACCGTTGATCTCAGCTCCTGGCCTGAGGGAACCCGGCTGATCTGTCGCCGCGAGCGCCCACACCCCGGAGCGCAGCGCGCGTTCACCGACCTGGACGGCCACCGCTTCCAGTGCTTCATCACAGACCAAGACCTGACTCTTATAAACATCT
>JBEPVJ010000374.1:0-3326 GCA_041691095.1 Gemmatimonadales bacterium | reverse complement strand
ACGCAGGTGAGCTCCTCCGTTCGCGATGCCGTGAAGTATTGGGAGCCGCGCCGCGCAGTGTATAACGGCGTACTCGTGGTGCAGTTCGCTGTTTGGGTCGTCGTGACGTGGCCACATTTTCGTCCAGCGTTGACGCTGGGCAATCTCGCGAGGCTTGTGGTACTCGTCGTGCTGGCGAACCTGTGCTACTGCTGCGCGTACGTCGTCGACATCCCGTTGCAAGAAACGATTCGCGGGACTGATCGACGGCCGTGGCGACTCCCTTTGCTGATTGTGGGTATTGTGCTGGCCCTTTTGATAGCTCAGTACTGGATCGGCGATGAGATCTACCCGTCTGTCGTGTCCTTGGCTCCCCCCGAAAGGCCACCCACCTAATTAGAGGTCTCAACCAAGCCAGCGGGAGCCCGGCTTCGGCCTTCTGGAGGATGGCCACGACCTTGGCTTCGGTGAATCGGGGCTTCCGCATGGTGCCTCCAATTCGCACACCGAAAGTCTAGCTAACTTCTGCCTACCGATTGGGGAGGGCTATGCATGTTGTGAGTTCTGTTGTGAGTTTCTCGCCATTTCTGGTCCATTTAGCGCCTCGCACCTCCACGCCGATGCCCAGAATAGCGCGTAGGTTCAACAACTTGTAGAAATCGGGTGCCTTCGGTTCGTGCTTTGCAAGCAGGGGGTCAGGGGTTCGATTCCCCTCCGCTCCATGTCTGCCGCGTCACGATCGCCGCTGCCGCCAGATCACCCGTCACATTTAATACCGTCGAAAACAGATCGGGAATCGCGTCGACCGCGATTAGAATTCCGATGCCCTCCGCCGGCAGCCCGATCGCCTGGAACATCGGGGTCAGCATCAGGAACGCGCCCCGCGGTACGCCGGGGCCGGCGACCGCGAGGAAAATCGCGGTGAAGGCCACGATGGCGAGCTGGGGCAGGTGCAGCGGAATACCGTAGAACCAGCCGATGAACAGCGCCCCGACGGTCCAGGAGACCGGCGCCGCAATCTTGAAGGTGGACACCGCCAGCGGCAGTACGAATCCGCTCACCCGTTCCGGCAGCGTGAGTCCCCGCTCGGCCGCTTCCACCAGCGCCGGCAGCGAGGCGAGCGACGACGAGGACGCGAAGGCGACCAGCTGCGGCGGCAGCACCGCCCGGGCAAAGGATCGCATCGGCACCCGCGCCGCCACCGCCACGACCGGATACAGCAGCGCGGTGATCAGCAGGCTGCCGACCGAATAGGCGACTACGTAGAACCCGATGCCCCCCGCCACGCTGCCGCCTCCCCGCGCGGCCAAGGGCAGCACCAGCGCGAACACCCCGATCGGGGCCACCGCCACGACCCAGCGCACCATCACCAGCATCGCCTCGCTGAGCGCGCGGAAAAATCCCAGCAGCGTGTCCCGGGTTACGCCGCCGCTCTTCGCGATCGCCAGGGCGAGAATCAGGGTGAACAAAACCAGCGGCAGCATTGCTCCGTTGGCGGCGGCGGCGATGGGATTGGTGGGAATCAGGGACACCAGCCAGGCGCCAAGCCCCGGCGCTTCCCCGCTGGCCGCGAGCTGACCCGCGGCTTCGGCGGCTCCGGCGGGAAGCGCCTGGCCCGAGCCGCCGGCCGGCAGCAGCGAGAACGCCAGCGTCGCCAGTGGCATGATGACCACCGCGGTGCCGAGCAGCAGGAGGAAAAACGTCAGCAGCGTGCGACCGCCCAGCCGGCCGATGGCCCGGATATCGGCGGCTCCGGCGACACCGGTGATGAGCAGCGAGATCACCAGCGGGATGATGGTCATCCGGATCGCGTTGATCCAGAGGGTCCCCAGCGGCGCGATCGATTCGGCGGCGTGCAGGAGCCGGGTGTCCCCCGACGCCGCGATGGCCGCACCACCCGCCAGCCCCGCTCCCAGCGCGACCAGGACCCGCGTGCCTTCTTTCATTCCATCCTCACATCATGAGATCGCCGCCGTTGATATCGAAGACCGCCCCGGTGATGTATCCGGCGGCCTCCGAGGCGGCGAAGCAGATCGTGTCGGCCACTTCCAGCGCGGTGCCCAGTCTCGGGATCGGGTAGCCGCTGGCGTGGCGCTCCAGCTGTTCCTTGGTGGCGCTCTCGCGGGTGAGCTCGGTATCGATCATTCCCGGGCAGACCGCGTTGACCGTGATGCCGAACACGCCCAGTTCCTTCGCGGCGGCGCGGGTTAAACCGAGCAGGCCGGTTTTGGTTGCGGTATAGTGGGCGCCACCGAGGGTGCTCACCATCCGGCCGGCGGTCGACGAAATATTCACCACCCGCCCGTAGCCCTGGGCCTTCATCGCCGGCAGCACGGCCCGGGTGAGCAGAAAGGGAGCGGTGAGATTGACCTCCACCGCCCGGCGCCATTCCTCCGGGGTGATCTGCTCGAACCGGGTGGTCAGCGGCAGCGCGGCGTTGTTGATGAGGATATCGATCCGGCCGAACCGCTCGAGCGTGCGTCGTGCCAGCTCCGCGGGCAGTCCATCGGCGCCCACATCCCCAGGCACGGCCAGACTCCGTTCCCCGAGCTCCCGAACCACCATCTCGGCGCGTTGCGGATCCCGAACGTTGATCGCGACCGACGCGCCACGCTCGAGCAGCCGCTCGGCGGCCGCGCGTCCGAGCCCCCGGGCGGCGCCGGTGATGATCGCAACCCGTCCCACGAAGTCCTGCGCGGCTTCGGGCATCGTAGAGCTGGACTCCGGTATGGGGGACTCTGGTGTTCCGAATCTACTGTCGTATATGTTCCGCCGCGTGAACCAGCCCCCTCGTCCCGCCGATCGCATCCCTGCCGAGCTTCGGAGCCGGCTCGATATCGCCCGGGACGCACTCCTCTCGGTCCACAAGGCGCTGCTGGACCACGAGCGGGCCCGGTACGAACGGACCATGGGGCCAATCGAAAGCTCCGGACGGCTACTCCAGCTCGTCATCCACGATCCATGGTTTGCCTGGCTCCACCCGATGACGGAGCTGGTCGTGCAGATCGACGAGCTGGTCACCGGCAAGGAACCGCCGGCCGCAGGCACCCTGGAGGCGCTGCTGGGCCAGGCCAAAGGAATGTTCAACCCCACCGAAGATGGCGACGAATTTCAGCGGCACTACCACGAGGCGATGCAGGACGCCCCGGCCGTGGTGCTGGCCCACGCGGACGCGGTCAAGCGGCTCAAGTCTAGCGGATCGTGAGCACCATCCGCAGCCACGGCGCGGAGTCGCGAACGTAGTTCTCCAGCACCAGGACCTCCTTCCCCAGTTGCAGCTCGAACCGGCCGCGCCTCCCCAAAAAAACCTGGTACCCAGCCGTCGGACTCGCCGGCAGAGACACCTC
>JBEPVJ010000373.1:0-3330 GCA_041691095.1 Gemmatimonadales bacterium | reverse complement strand
CACCATCCTTGGTTTCGTCCAGGAGTACCGCGCCAGTAACGCAGTCGAACAGCTCCGCTCGCGGGTCACTCTCAAGTGCACCGTGTTACGGGGCGGGAAGCCGGAGGTGCTGCCTTCCGATCAGGTGGTTCCGGGGGATGTGGTGCTGCTCTCCGCCGGCAGCCTGGTACCCGCCGACGGTGTCGTTCTGGAAACCAAAGACTTCTTCGTCAATCAGGCGGTCCTGACCGGTGAGACGTTTCCAGTCGAGAAACTGCCGGGCGCGCTCCCCGCGGCGGCGGGTCTGGCCGAGCGCACCAATTCGGTGTTCATGGGCACCAGCGCCACCGGTGGAACCGCAAGGGTGCTGCTCGTCCAGACCGGCAAAGCCACCGTCTTCGGCCAGATCGCCCAGCGGCTCAGCCTTCGCCCGGCGGAGACCGAATTCGAGCGTGGTACCCGCCGGTTCGGCAACTTGCTCACCCAGGTGATGCTGGTGATGGTGATCGTCGTCCTGGCGGTCAACCTCCTGCTCCACAAGCCACTCATCGACTCGCTGCTCTTTGCGCTGGCGCTGGCAGTGGGCCTGACCCCCGAGCTACTGCCGGCCATCATCAGCATTACGCTCTCGCACGGCGCGCAGCAGATGGCAAAACGGGGAGTCATCGTCCGCCGGCTCAACGCGATCGAGAACCTCGGCAGCATGGATGTGTTATGTACGGACAAGACGGGCACGCTCACCGAGGGGGTGGTTCGGCTCGATGGTGCGCTCGATCCCGAGGGCAAGCCATCCCCTGCCGTGCTGCGCGACGCCTATCTGAGCGCCAACTTTCAGACCGGCCTCACGAATCCCCTGGACGACGCCATTCAGGCCTACGCACGTCAGGCGCGCGTGGATATCACCGGGGAAAAGAAGGTGGACGAAATTCCCTACGATTTCGTCCGCAAGTGCTTGAGTGTTGTGGCGGCGGACCCGAAGGGTGAACGCACGCTCATCACCAAGGGTGCCCTGGATGCCATTTTGAGCCTGAGCACGAGCGTCCAGTCGGGAGACGGTCCCCAGCCGCTCGATGCCGCCGCCCGGGCAAAGATCGAACAGCTCTACGGCGAGTGGAGTGCCAAGGGCTTCCGGGTTCTCGGTGTCGCGGCAAAGCCGGTCACTGTTCAGGCCGCCGCGTTTACCCGCAGCGACGAAAGCGGCCTCTGCTTTACCGGGTTTCTCTTGTTCTTCGACCCACCGAAAGCCGATGTGCCGAAGGTCAACGCGGACCTGCTCGTGCGCGGTGTCAAGCTCAAGATCATCACCGGCGACAATCAGAAGGTGGCGCGGCATGTCGCCGAGGCCGTGCACTTGCCGATTGACGGCGTACTGACCGGCCGGGAGCTGAGCGAAATGCGAGATGAGGCGCTCTGGAACCTTGCCGAGCGCACGACGATCTTCGCCGAGGTCGACCCCAACCAGAAAGAGCGGGTGATCCTGGCGCTGCGGAAGACCGGGCACGTCGTTGGTTACATGGGAGACGGGATCAACGATGCGCCGGCCCTGCACGCCGCGGATGTCGGCATCTCGGTGGAGAAGGCGGTGGATGTCGCCAAGGAAGCCGCCGACTTCGTGCTCCTCAAGCCCGACCTGGGAATTCTGCGCGAAGGCATCGACGAGGGCCGGCGGACCTTCGCCAACACCATCAAGTACATTCTCACCACGATCAGTGCCAACTTCGGCAACATGTTCAGCATGGCGGGAGCGTCGCTGCTCTTGCCATTTCTGCCACTGCTTGCGCCCCAGATCCTGCTCAACAACTTCCTCTCCGACATTCCCGCCGCCACCATCGCGAGCGACAATGTGGACCGGGAAATGATGGCGAAGCCGCGCCGCTGGAACACCCGATTCCTCCGGGACTACATGATTCTGTTCGGGCTGGTGAGCTCGGTCGTCGATTTCCTCGCCTTCGGCGTGCTCTTGTTCGTGTTCCGGGCGTCCCCGAAGGAATTCCGCACCGGGTGGTTCATCGAGTCGCTCCTGACCGAGCTGGTCATCGCGCTGGTGGTGCGGACCCGCCATCTCTTATTCCGAAGCCGCCCGGGCACGCTGCTCTTGTGGAGCACGCTCGGATTCATCGCCATCACACTTGCGCTCCCCTACCTTCCGGGCATCTCGGTGTTCGGCTTTATCCCGTTGCCGGCGCCGCTGATGCTGACGATACTCGGGCTAACTGCGTTCTATGTCATGGCCACCGAGGTGGCGAAGAAGTACTTCTACTCCCGGATGAAGAACGTAGTGGCGTAAGGGCGCCCCTTACTCGTAACGACTTGGTACCAAGGGAGAGAAGTGCGCGGAATCGCGACAGCTCACTGACCCGCGATTGGTACATTGCGACCGGGCCCGAGCAAGAATCCCTGGGCCCGGAGGAAATCCCCGTGATCAGTACTCAGCTCAATCCCACCCAAGACATCGCGGACATCGAGACGGCCTTGCACGGCCTCACCAGCATCCGGGCGGATCTGGTCGCCGATTCGTCCATGCCGCAGCAGCGGGTTGACGCAGCGCATCCCAACTTCCGGGACAGCGCCCGGAATCTGCTGCACTATCTCGCCCTTCGCCGTCACGACCTCCGCCCGCTCCAGCTTCGGCTGTCCGCCCTGGGGCTGTCATCCCTCGGCCAGGCGGAATCCCACGTGCTGGCTACCGTCGATTCCGTCCTGGGTGTGCTGCACCACTTGTCGGGGGGCCATTGGCAGCCGGACCCGCCCGTCGAAGGGATTGTCGATTTTGCCAGAGGGCAGCACCTGCTGGCCGAACACACCGACACCCTGCTGGGCCCCGCGACACCCGGACGCGAAGTCCGCATCATGGTCACCATGCCCACCGAAGCGGCCGAAGACTATACCCTGGTGCACAACCTCCTGAGCCAGGGCATGGATTGCCTGCGCATCAATTGCGCCCACGATGGGCCTGCGGCATGGCTCCGCATGATCGAACATGTCAGGCGTGCCGAACGCGCCCTGGGAAGGTCCTGCCGAATCGTGATGGACCTGGCCGGCCCGAAGTTGCGCACGGGAACACTCCAGCCGGGGCCGGCCGTGGTGAAGATACGGCCCCATCGCAATGCGCTCGGAAAGATCATAGCCCCGGCGCGGGTGTGGTTAAGCCGCGACGACGCTCCCCAGTCTCCCCCATCCCCGGCGGACGCCAGCGTTCTGGTGCCGGCACCGTGGCTGGGACACCTCCGGGTCGGTGAGCGGGTTAAGCTCACCGACGCGCGCGATGCCGATCGGAGCCTCAAGATTGTGGACATCACCGAGCGCGGAGCTTGGGCCGAGGCAGACAGGACCATCTACCTCATCCCGGAT
>JBEPVJ010000372.1:0-3330 GCA_041691095.1 Gemmatimonadales bacterium | reverse complement strand
GCACGAATGGGGCGAGCGCCACGTCGGCGGCGGCCAGGGAATACCCCAAGGAGAGGGTGCTCTTGCCGAAACGGCGGATGAACAGAAAGGCGATGCGCTGTCCCCGCCTGGTGACGGTCACGGCTCGGGCGAAGAGAAATGCGGAGAACACCAGCCAGACGGTAGGATTGGCGAAGCCGCTCAGCACTTTAGCGGGGGGAAGCGTCCGCGTGATCGCGAGGAGAGTCAAGCCGGTGATCGCGCTGACCCCCATCGGCACCGGGTGCGCCACCAGTGCCACGATGGTACCGACGAAGACCGCCAGCAGGTGGCGCTGTGCCACCGTCAGCGAAGGGAGGGGGAGAAACCAGATCAGCAGCGCGGGGACGAGCACCGCGAGCCCGCGCCAGAAGGACTGGCTCGGGGCTGCCGGCCGGTGCAGCTAGAACTCCCTGCGCTTCATTTCCTTGAAGAACCGCTTGTTCTCTTCGTCCTGCTCGGGCGGCTTCTTCCGCAGGGTGTCATCGTACTGGGCGGCGCGGTCTATCTTGGGATTGGCCACCTTGGCGGCATTCTTCTTCACCAGCTTGGCGATCTGCTGATCTTCACGCTTGGACATCGACGCTCCTCTCTCCGATCAGGTCACGCGAACACGTGGCTGTCCAGCCACTGAATCAGGCTCTTATCCACCGAGTCGGCCGGCACGTCCCGGTTCTGGGGCATGACCGGAATCCGCTTGCCGCTCTGCATGAGATACCATCCCGGAGGCACAGCGGCGAGATCCTTTGCCGGATTGGCGAGCTGTCCTTCGTACGACACGAAATGGAACTCACGCCCGCGGTGGAGCAGGCGCTTCTGTTCGATTTTATAGGCACTCATGAACCACTGCCGGCTGAAGGAAGAGCTGCCCGGGAAATCTAATCGCGTCCCGCTCCTCTACCGGCCTCCGGGCCTTCCGCCCTCCCGACCGCCAGGCCTCCCGCCGCTCGACCCCCGCCGCTGTTCCTTGGCCTTGGCCCTGGCGCGGTCGTCCGCCTTCTTGGCGCGAATGGCGGCAATGCGCTCAGCCAGCGGCACCTCGAGCTTCTGCTCGGGCCGGGCCTTGTAGTCGAACCCGGGCACCGTAACCCGCTGGAGCCGCTTGCCCACCGCCCGCTCGATCCCCCGAAGCTCGTTTTCCTCTTCCGGCGCCACAAGAGTGAACGCGTCGCCGGTGAGCTCGGCGCGTGCGGTGCGGCCGACCCGGTGGATGTAGTCCTCGGGCGCCTGCGGTACGTCGAAATTGATCACGTGGCCGAGCGCTTCGATGTCGATGCCGCGCGCCGCGATGTCGGTAGCGACCAGCACCCGATACTTGCCGCTCTTGAAACCGGCCAGCGCCTCGGTTCGCTGCGCCTGGCTCCGGTTGCCATGAATCCGCTCGGCCTTCACGCCCTGCTTCACCAGGTAGGCCTGCAGACGGTTGGCCCGGTGTTTGGTACGCGTAAAGACCAGCGCTTCCTTGATTTCACCCTGCTGCAGCAAGTGCACGAAGAGGGCGGATTTCAGCTCCTGCGGCACCGGATATACCGCCTGGGTAATCCCGATAGCCGGCACCGACTTCCGTTCCAGGTTGATGGTCGCAGGATCGCGCAACATCTCCCGGGTGAGAGTCATGATCGGTGCTGGCATGGTGGCGCTGAAGAAAAGCGTCTGGAGGCGCGGCGGAAGATGGCGCAGCACCCGGCGGATGTCGGGCAGGAAGCCCATGTCGAGCATGCGGTCCGCCTCGTCCAGGACCAGGTACTGTAGACCGCTCAGCTTGGCGTAGGGGAACCGGAAGTGGTCGAGCAGCCGGCCTGGAGTCGCGACGAGCACGTCGGCGCCGCTTCGGAAGGCGTGTTCCTGCGGCCCCATGCCGACGCCGCCGATGACCGCGGCGGCGCTGATCGGAGTATGGACCGCGAGGTCGTTGGTGTCTTCCAGGATCTGGGCGGCCAGCTCACGGGTCGGGGTGATGACCAGGGCCCGCGTGGTGCCTCGCGGCTTCTCCATGAGCTGATGCAGGATCGGGAGGAGGAACGCCGCGGTCTTGCCGCTGCCGGTCATAGCGCAGGCCAGGACGTCCCGCCCGGCCATGGCCGGGGGAATGGCATCGGCCTGAATGGGAGTGGGGCGGGTGAACCCCAGCTCCTTGATGGCCTTGAGCAGGTTGGGATGGAGCTTCAATGTGGTGAAAGGCACGCGCGATCCTTGACTGGGGGGCCGCGGCGGGCCGGAAAATCCGGCGGCTCTGGCGGAACCGGGAAAGATCGCGGGGTGGAGAGGCTTATGCGAGGGGTGCGGAGGGCTCCTGTTCTCCGAGGTGCATCCGCCGCGCGACCCCGTCGAAGCCCTCCGCTTCGGTCCGATTGGCGGTCAGCAGCGAGACCACGATGCCCGAGAGAAAGGAGAGCGGCATGGTAACCAGCGCCGGGTTTCGAATCGGAAACCATGCGGTGGTGTGTTTGAGAATGTCCACCTGCACCGTCGGAGAGAGATAGATCAGCACCAGCGTGCTCGCCGTGCCGAGCACCATGCTAGTGACCGCGCCAGCGGTGGTATAGCGGCGCCAGAAGATCGAAAGCACCAGCGCGGGAAAATTGGCGCTGGCCGCGATGGCAAACGCCAGTCCCACCATGAACGCCACGTTCTGCCCCTTGAACGTGATCCCCAGAAGCACGCCGACGATCCCCAGCCCGACCGTCGCGAGCCGGGCCACCTTGAGCTGCTCGGCGGATCCCGCCTTTTCTTTCCGGACCACGCTGACCCACAGGTCGTGCGAGAGCGCAGCGGCCCCCGAGAGCGTGAGTCCGGCCACCACCGCCAGAATGGTCGCGAAGGCGACCGCGGCGATGAACCCCAGGAACGGCGTGCCACCCAGGAATTCCGCGAGCAGCGGCGCCGCCATGTTGCCGCCCGGCTCGACGGCCTTGATGGCGGCCGGCCCCACCAGCACCATCGCGCCGAATCCGAGGATGAAGGTCATCAGGTAGAACGATCCGATCAGCCCGGTGGCGTAGAACACCGATTTCCGCGCGGCCTTGGCGTCGGGTACGGTGTAGAAGCGCATCAGGATATGGGGAAGCCCGGCCGTGCCGAACATGAGCGCGAGACCGAGGGAAATCGTATCGAGCGGCTTCGACACCAGCTTGCCGGGCGAGAGTACGCCGGCGCCATACTTCTCCGCCGCCGCGCTGAACAGGGCGGTGGGGCTCCAGTGAAAGCGCTGCAGCACGAGCAGGGCCAGCAGGGCGGCCCCGGAGAGGAGTAGCGTCGCCTTGACGATCTGCACCCAGGTCGTGGCGATCATTCCGCCGAACAGCACGTAGG
>JBEPVJ010000371.1:0-3331 GCA_041691095.1 Gemmatimonadales bacterium | reverse complement strand
GTGTTCACTCCTGCACCCGAGGTGCCGAGCGATTTCTGCCTTTCGCCTTCCCGTCCCCGGTTCCTCTGGTTCGATTTCCTGGTCGGCGAGTGGAAGATCCATGCGGGATCTCCCGAAGGCCGGGTGCTCGGTGCGCTGTCAGTGACCAAGGACCTGAGCGGATGCCTGCTCGAGAGCACGTTCCACGGCGAACGAGGGTATCAGGGCAAGGCGTTCGCGGCCAATCATTTTCCTACCCGACTCTGGCATCGCACCTGGATCGACTCCGATGGCATTCGTGTGGCGCTCACCGGGGCGTTGGTCGGCTCGAGCATGGTGATGACCGGGCAGCGCGTGCCGCCCGGAGGCGTCACCCAGGATTTGCGTCTCACCTGGACTCCGGTAGACCCGAACCGCGTGGACGAGACCTGGGAGGTTTCACTCGACGGCGGGACGACCTGGGCCGTCGAGTACACTTTCATCCTGATCCGTCGTCAGTAACCGCCGGCCGCGCTACTCCGGAGCGGTGGCGTTCTCCGGAGTAGCGAGGCGGTACCCCGATTTCCATACCGTCAGGATGTAGAGCGGCCGGTCGGGATTCTCTTCCAGGCGCGCGCGCAGTGTCGCGACATGCGTATCGACGGTCCGGGTCACGACACTGGGATCATACCCCCAGACCTTGACCAGAAGGTCCCTCCGGCTCAGGATCGCGCCGCGCGCCCGGAGCAGTGCAAGCAGCAGATCGAACTCTCGCGGACGTAGCGATACCGCCGCACCAGCCCGCAGCACTACGCGAGCACCCGGATCCACTTCCACGTCCCCGAATCGGTATCGGGGTGGATCCATATGGACGGCCGCTTCGGGATGAGCACGACGAAGAAGCGCCTGAACCCTGGCCAGTAGTTCCAGAAGCCCGAAAGGCTTCACGACATAGTCATCGGCACCCAGTCGAAGGGCGCGAACCTTCTCCGCCTCACCGCCTCGAGCGGACAGCACGAGGACGGCGCAGGTGGATCCCGCCTGGCGGAGTCGGGCGAGCACGTCGAATCCGTCGAGCCGGGGAATCATGAGGTCGAGGATCACGAGATCGGGATCCCAGTCGGCGGCCACTGTCATGGCGGTCATACCATCTCCCGCGATCCGGGCTTCATGCTGCTCGAGCTCGAGGTTGGAGCGCAACCCGGCGGCAATTGCGGCGTGATCCTCCACAATGAGAATCCGCGCCATCGCTTCAGCCCGCGACCGGCAGCACGACTTCGACTCGGCACCCGGTCGAGACTGGAACGATTCGGCAGGATCCGCCCATCGCGGAGACCAGCTCACGCACGACCGCCAGGCCGAGCCCGCTGCCGGGGGCATTCTGGGCGGCTGTGGGACCGAGTCGCTCGTACGGCATCCATACCCGCTCCCGGTCTTCCAGTGGAATTCCGGGGCCGTCGTCGGAAACCACGAAGGCGACGCCTCTGGACGAGCGATCAACGTCGAGTTCGACGGCCCCCCCGACCGGGCCGTACCGCGCCGCGTTGTCGAGGAGATTGAACAGCACCACGCGAAGGGCGGCGGGGTCGGCGCGAACCGTGAGGCCCGAGCGACCCCGCCGTCGCATCGACACCCCGCGTTCGGCGACCAGCGGCGCAAAGCTTTGCACGGCGTCTTTCAGGAACGGATCGAGTGGCACGTCGGCCAGGTGCACTTGGAGGATGCGCCGCTCGGCGCGAGAAAAATGGAGCACGTTGTCAACCAGCTGCTCCATTCGCCGGGCCTCGGCGATGATCGCCTCCAGCGACGCGCTCTGCTCTTCGGGAGTACGGCTCCGGCCCAGCAGCAGCGTTTCGGCTGCAAGCCGGATGAGGGTCAGCGGCGTCCGAAGTTCGTGGGTCACACTCGACGTGAAGTCGGAGCGCAAGCGGACCAGCTCCACGCTGCGCCATGTGATCCACCCCATCCCCGCCAGCGCGCCGAGACCCAGGGCCAGCAGCATGGCAATCTGGACCGTCGGCAGGCGAGGAAGCCCTCCGACGATGAGCCGGTCCACGAACGCGGGATTCAAAATCGCCGAGTACCGCAAAGCGCCTCGGCCGGAGTCCAGGACCAGGGAGTCGCCATGCGGTGAACGATGGACGGTGGGCGACCGGAAAATCGCAGCCCCCGTCGGGGTGGCGACCGCAAGCATCAGGTATTCGTCGTTCGCCACCTCCATCGGGAGCAGCCGTGGTACAAGGCGCGTGGTTTCGAAGGCCCGCGCGAAGACCTGCTCCGCCATCACGGCATGGGAGACAATGACGCCGTAGAGAGTGCGCGGTTCCCGGCCGCGGGCTGGCCGTGCGGCGGCGAGCACGAAGGGAGCCTCGGGGATCCCGGCCGGGGCCAGCAGCACGATCCGGCGATTACGGCCCGTGAGGGTGTCCAGCATGGCCATGACCGAGGGCAGCCAGGGGGGCGCGGCCGTGACGCCTCCGGAGGAATCGACGACGATAGTCCGCACCGGATGATCCCGGTCGCTGGCGAAGTACAGTTCGCCAGAGGCCACCGCAAGGCAACGGCAGGGGTCCATCCGTCGCGCGCGGGTTATTTGAAGGATGTCACGAAGGTCCATCGCTCGGCCGCCGGCAATGCCGTCCGGGCTGTCCACCGGATACAGCAGAGGAATACCGGCCATCCGGATAAGCGATTCGGTCGAGCTGGTATAGCGGTCCAGGGCGACACTGGCGAAGTCGTTTAGCGTTTCGAGGCCCGCCCGCCGGTGCGCCACGCTGGCCCGCCAGAGCTCGACCGCGAACACACCCATGGCGAGAAAGCTCAGGGCGGCAACCACAACCGGTACCCGGCGCAACAGAGGTGAGTTCATGCCGGAACCTAACGCGAAGCCGGGCTGGAGAAGATTCCGGCCCGGACGGGTTTAACGAATCTCGGACATCTGCGCGCCACAAGATGGTTATCCTCAGAAATGACGATCCGGGTCACTCTGGGGTTACTCGCTGGACTTGGCATGGCCTGCGGGAATCCGACCGATACTCCGGTCGCGCCCGCATCCAGTGAGACGGTTCGCTTCAATAGCTCGGGCGTGGTTCTCCAGGGCACCCTCTATTTCCCCAATGGCCGAGCCCCTTTCCCCGGGGTCGTCCTGGTGCACGGGTCAGGACCGGTGCGTGCGATCGACCAGTCGTGGCTGGCGCAGATTTTCGTCGACCAGGGCTATGCCGTGCTCTCCTACGATAAGCGCGGTGTCGGAGGATCGGGTGGCGAGTACCATGGAGTAGGAGCGCCCAAGAGCGACAGCCTGATCCGGGTGCTGGGTGGAGACGCCGTGGCGGGCCTCGAGATGATGGCGGGGGATAGGCGCACCGACCCG
>JBEPVJ010000370.1:0-3341 GCA_041691095.1 Gemmatimonadales bacterium | reverse complement strand
CAACAGCACCCCTACGATCGCGCAGGGCGGCACCGGGCCGGCCAACATTGTGCTATTCCGGCAGAATTTCACGGGTGACATTACTCTCTCCCTGGCGGACAATCCAGCCGGCATTACCGGTGTCTTTGCGCCGAATCCGGCAAGCGGGGGCTCGTCGGTCCTCACCCTCTCGGTCGCCTCGAGCGTTCCGCCCAACAGCTACAACATGACGGTGCGGGGAACCTCGAGTCTGCCCGATGTTCGTACCCAGGTGCTGACGGTGATCGTCACCGCGGCGGCACCGGTTGGGAATTTCACCCTGACCACGACGCCCACCCCCAGCGTGAACGTCACCCAGGGGAATAGCACGCCGGTCACGGTGAGCATCGTCCGCACCGGGGGAAATACCAGCGATATAGCGCTCACCGCCACGCCGACGCTGCCGGCCGGCCTTACGCTGGGATTTGCGCCGGCGAGCACCACCACCAATTCCTCCACCCTCACCATCGCCGCGACCAGCGCGGTCCCGGTGGGCTCCTATCCCATCGTAATCCACGGTAACACGGCGGTGCTGGGCGAGCAGCTCGCGAATCTGACCATCAACGTGGTCGCCCCCGGCGGGACCACCCTGATGTACGACGTCGGAGTATGCGCCGTGGCCGACCGGCCGGTATTCGTGGCGGTCCAGGATGGAGGTCAAGCCACACCCTGGCAGGTTCTGGCGCCGGTTGGCACCACCTATCAGTTCACTTTCCACCAGGCGACGCTTGGTGCGGCGTACGTGACGCTGGGTGCCGGTGGAACTTCCTCACTGAACGTCTATCACTTCACCCTGGCCGAGCTGATCGTCAGCGGGCCCGGCTTCTGTGCGGCGCCGCCCGGAGGCATCACCGTCAACGGCACCGTGACCCACTTCACCAATGGCCTCATCGGGCTGATCAACTTCGGCGGTGCCTTCACCTCGGTCACCGCCGCTGACCCGTTCCAGCTTACCAACGCCAGAGCGGGGGTCAACGACCTGGTTGCCTACATGCATCCGCCGCAGTCGGGCGGGAGTGCGGACCGGGGCTTCATCAGTCGAGGCCTCAACCCGGGCAATGGCGGCTCGGTGGGAACGGTGGACTTCACCGGAGCCAATTCCTTCACTCCGGCTGCGGCCAACGGTTCGGTGAGCGGCGTGTCGGGCGGAGAGACGGTGACACACGGCATGGGCTATTATACCGGGACGGGCGCCAACGCCTGTACCCTAGCGACCCTCTACACCGGCAATCCGGTGTCCAGCGGCGGCTTCATCGGCTATGGGGTACCACCCGCCATCCAGGTGGCTACCGATTTCCATACCATCGGCATCACAGCGATCACCGGGCTGACCCTTGCCAGGAATCTTCAGGAAGATTTTCACACCCTCACGAGCCGGCTCGCCACTCCGTTCGTGCTGCCCTCGGCAATGCCCGTGCCGGCGATCAACACGATCACCACTCCCTATAAGCAGCTCAATCTGACCGTGACCAGGCCGTCCGATCTCAATAGCGGCGTGAGCATGCTCCAGACCGACCAGGCCGCTCCGGGGAAGACGATCTTCGTGAGACTCACTGAGCCATATATCGGCGGGGGCGCTGCGGCCCTCACGGTTCCCGATTTTTCCGCGCTGGCGGGGTGGAACAATGCCTGGGTGCCGGCGGGAGGGGATGCAATTGCGTGGTCGATCAATGGGACCGGTTCGGTAGGAAACGCCTGCACTGATGGTCACCGATTCCTTGCGTCGAGCCGTTCGGGCACCAACTGATCGAATTGCTCGTCTGAGCCGGCCGGCACCAGGGTGCGCTAGGCGCTCCAGACCCTGGACCGGCCGGTCCTGATCGCTTCCATGGCTGCTTGCGGCGTGCTTCTGGATTACGAAGGCGAGCGCCCGCCGTGACGTTTTGACTGGGGCGCCCTCGGGCTCCCTGGTCTTGGAAAAGTCGCGCTTGTGGCGGTACTCGGTGAGCGCCTTGGGCAGGGCAGGTTTCGTCTTTTTCTTGACGGGCTTCTTGGCCGGCACCGGTATTCTCTCCTGATAGTGATAGCCTGCTGCCAGGAGTGGAGACGACCCGCAACGTCGTTTCGGGCACCTGGCCTAGCCGTCGTTCGGCCGCACCGGCAGTGTGACGATGAACTCGCTGCCCAGGCTGAGGCCGGGGCTGCGAGCCTCGAGCTCGCCGCCGTGCATTTCCACCAGCCGTTTGGCCAGCGCCAGTCCGATCCCAAGTCCGGTCTGCGCCCGGGTGAGCGGGGAGCTCACTTGTACGAAGAGATCGAACAGCTTGGGCAGATCCTCCGGGGCGATACCAACACCGTCGTCGCCGACGGTCACCGTCACCGTATCTTTGCCACCATTGACGTTGAGCCAGATCCTTCCACCATGCTTGCTGTACTTGGCTGCGTTGTTGAGGAGATTGGAGAAGACCTGGGCGAGCCGGGTCAGGTCTGCGTCGAGCCAGATCGGCGCGTCGGGGATCGACATACTGAACTCCCGTCCGCTCTGGGCCAGGAGCGGGCCCGACGTCTCGATCGCGCTCTCCAGCACCGCGCGCAACGCCACTCTCTCACGGCGCAGCTCCAGCTTGTTCCGGGTAATTCGATTGACGTCCATCAGGTCATCGATCAGCCGCACCATGTGACGCACCTGCCGCTCCATCACGTCGCGGGCGTTTTTCGCAGGTCCTGCGGCCTTATTCTCCACGGTGGCCACACCGCTTAGTCGCAGAATTTCCAATGAGCTGGTGATCGGGGCGAGCGGGCTCCTCAGCTCGTGGGCCAGCGTCGCCAGAAATTCGTTCTTGCGGGTATCGGCCTCCTTGAGTGCCTGCTCCGCCTCCTGGAGCTTCCGGAATGCCAGCGCATTCTGAATCGCGATCGCCGCGGTCTGCGACATGGCCACCATCCGCTCCTGACTGCTTGGCGTAATCGGCGATCCGTCCCGCTTGTTGTGGATCTCGAAGAAGCCGAGCACCTCTCCCAACGAATCAAGGATCGGCACACACAGCGCCGACCGAATGCCCAGGTCCCGCCGGTGCTCCGGCAGGATCTGAGGGTCGCTGCCAGCGTCATTTGTGAGGTAGGGCGTCTTGTGCACCAGCACCCACCCGGGGAGCCCTACGTTCGGTGGCCAGCAGAACGAGAGCGGCGCCGATTTTCCCTTCGAGTGGTAAATCCGGCAAGTCAATCCCTCGGGTGTCTTGAGGCCGGCCAGCCCGCTCTCGGCGTCGACCAGCCGGATTGCCTCCTCGATAAGCACGTCGAGGATGCCTTCGACATCCAGGCTCGAGTTGAGCCGCTGACCCACTCGAATCAGCGCCCGCAGCGCGTCATTCACCCGGCGG
>JBEPVJ010000369.1:0-3346 GCA_041691095.1 Gemmatimonadales bacterium | reverse complement strand
GCGCTCGCCGTCCCGCGGCCCTGGCGTGCTCGGGATTGCGCAGCAGAGCGAGCCAGATGGCGGCGAGGGGATTGGCCCCCGCCTGGGTGGTCAGCGCATCGAGATCGAGCCAGTCGCAGAACGCGGGCGACACCACCACCGCGGCGCGCCGCTCCAGCAGCAGCCCGGCCTCGCGGCTGGCTCGCCAGGCCGGTCCGAACAAGACCGGCTTGGCGCAAGCCGCCGGCTCGAGCACAGAGTGCAGCCCCGCGTTTCCGAAGCCACCGCCCACGAAGGCGATTTCCCCTGCGGCGTAGAGCGTCTGGAGCTCACCGACCCGATCCACCACCATCAGCGGCGCGGGGAGGGTCGAAGCGCTCAGCCGTTGGGGCACTCCCAGTCCAGCCCTCGAGGCAATCGCATCGAGACGGGCCAGGTGTTCGGGGGTCGGCTCGTGCGGTACGATGATCAGGCGGACGTCGGGGCGAGCGGCGTGGACAGCCCCGAACGCCGGGAGGAGCACCTCCTCGTCCTCGCTCCAGGTGGACCCCGCCACCAGGGTCGAAGCGCCGCGGCCGAGTGCGACGAGTGGATCGTCGGGCCGGATAGCTCGGGCGCGGTCCAGCACGCTGTCGAATCGGGGATCTCCGGTGATCTCGATCCGATCGGGGGGTACGCCGAGCGAGGCGAGCCGTTCAGCGTCTGCGGCGGACACGGCGCCGGCGCGGCGCACCGCGGCGTAGCCCGGGCGCAACAGCATCGCCGCAAGCTTTCCCGACCGCCGCGACACCGGGCTCACCGTCGCGGCCACGATCCCGACCGGCACGCCACGCTCGGCGGCCCGCGTGGCCAGCTCGGGCCACAGGTCCAGCTTGCAGAACACCAGCGCGGTGGGCCGAAGCGCATCCAGTGCCAAGTCCACGTCGTGGCGTCGGTCGAGCGGGAGGTAATCGGCGACGTCGGCGGGTACAGCGCGCGCCAGCGCCTCGGCCGACGGGCTGAAGTGGGTATAGGCGATCTGCCAGTCAGGATGTGCCACCCGCAGCAGCCCGAGCACCGCCTCGGCCTGGCGGCCCTCTCCAACCGAGGAGGCATGCATCCAGAGCAGCGGCCGGGCCGGGTCCCGGTGCGTGTCGCTCCAGGCGCGAAGCCGCCCGAGTACCCCGGCGCGGGCCTGGAGCCCTTGGGCCAGCTTGGGCCGGATCAGCCCGCCTACCGGGGCGAGAATTGCCCCGAGCTGGATGAGGGATCGATATGCGAAGGAGGTGGAAGGCACGCTGGAAGGTAAGAGGGGAGAGTTGAGAGTAAGGGGTCCTTACCTCTTACCTTTCGGCATGCCCGCCCGCCCCCTCCCGGTCACCTACTGGCGCGCCTCGCGTGCGCCCCGGCACAGCCTGCTCTTCGCGCTGCCGCTCCTCGCACTCTACGAGATACTCGCCTTCGCGCTGTCGGGTACCGAGATGGGGCAGGTGCGCAACGGCGCGGACGTTCTCCTCAAAAGCGTCTTCATCACCCTGGGCGGCCGCTATGGGGTCGCGGCGTTCAGCCTGCTGCTGCTGGGCGCCGGGGCATGGATGGTCGTCAGGGACCGTCGGCTGCATGGGCCCATCGTGCCGCGATTTTTCGCGGCAATGTTTCTCGAGTCGCTGCTGTACGCGGTACTGCTTGGCGGGGTAACCAGCGCGCTCACGTCGCTGCTGCTCCATGGACGGCTGATGCTGGTGGCCACGCAGGGAGGCGCCCAGCACGGCCTCACCAGCTTTGCGCTTCCCACCCAGCTGATGATCTCCCTCGGCGCCGGCATCTACGAGGAGCTGCTGTTCCGGGTGCTCCTGGTCTCGGGGCTCGCCGCGCTGGCGCGCACCGTGTTCAAGTGGCGACCGACCGCGGCGGGGGTATTCGCTTCAGTGGTGGGCGCACTGATTTTTTCGCTGTTCCACTACATCGGGCCTTACGGGGACGAGCTCACCCTGGGCTCGTTTACTTTCCGGGCAGTGGCGGGACTTCTCTTCAGCGGTCTCTACCTGCTGCGAGGGTTCGGCATCACCGCCTGGAGCCATGCCCTCTACGACGTGCTCCTCTCGGTATTTCGCTGACACATTCTTTCACCAGGATTCTTCGGCTGACATGCGCGCTTCGATCGTGTTTTCTCTTGCGGCCGTTTCCGGCCTCTGGCTCCTTGCGACGCCGCTCGGCGCGCAGGCTCCCTCGCGCTGGTCGGTGCTGGAGCGGCCGCGTACCCACGCCGCCACGCCGACGACGCGCGCCATTACGCCCGCCGATCTGATGACGCGTCTCTACATCTTCGCGGATGATTCGATGGGCGGCCGCGAGCTGGATACCCGCGGCAACGCGATGGGCGTGGAGTACATCGCCAGGGAAGCGGCGCGTATCGGTCTGCTCCCCGCGGGGGACAACGGAACTTTCTTTCAGACCGTGCCGCTCGCGTACCGAATCCTGGATACCACGAAGACCCTCGTCATCGGTGCCACCGTCCTGAGGCCGTGGTTCGAGTTCATCCCGCGAGACCAGGGGTCCGCCACCCGCTCTATCGACGGAGTGCCATCGGTATACGGCGGTACCTGGGGCGTTCCCGGCTCACTCATCGACGCCGGGGCGGCGGCCGGGAAACTGGTGGTCCTAACCGTGTCGCCCGCGGGTTACTCGCAGGGCGTTCCCGGAACCGCGGACCGGGCCGACGTTGCCGCGCGGTTTCCTGAGGCCGCCGGATTTGCCGTGGCCAGCCTCGACCAGCTCCCCCGGCAATTCGTGCCCTTCTACCAGAACGTCGACGCGGCATTTCCGGTGACGGATCCCGCCCCCGCCTACCTGTATATCCGGAAGGGACTGGCGGCGGAGCTCTTCGGATCGCCCCTCGACAGCCTCAAGCCGGGAGCCGCAGGTCGGTCCATCACCGGCACCCCGCAATTCATCGAGCGGCCCCTGGCATACCCCGGGAGAAACGTGGTAGGGATCATTCCGGGTCGTGATCCCAGGCTGCGCGGGGAATACGTCGCGATCGGCGCCCACAACGATCACATCGGCCTCAACCGGTTTGCCCTGCCGCATGATTCGATCTACGTGGTGAATCACCTCTACCGGCCTCAGGGTGCCGACGGCAGGGCCCCGAGGCTCACCCCGGCCCAGGCCGATACGGTGAACCGGATTCTGGCTGAAGTCCGGAAAAGGACCGATGGCCGCTCGGCACGTCCCGACTCGATCAACAATGGGGCCGATGACGACGGGTCCGGCAGCGTGAGCGTGCTGGAGCTGGCCGAGTGGTTTGCCGGCGCGCCGGTCAAGCCGAAGCGTTCGCTGCTGTTCATCTGGCACGTGGGAGAGGAAGAGGGTTTGTACGGCTCGCAAT
>JBEPVJ010000368.1:0-3381 GCA_041691095.1 Gemmatimonadales bacterium | reverse complement strand
CCCCCCCCGCACCGGAGCCCCCCGGCGCGCCCTCCTCGCCGGAATCGCGGCGGGGGGGGTCGCGCCCGCCGCCAGCACCAGGCCGACCGCAGCGTGGGTCAGGATGTCGGTGGGCCGGACCTGGAACAGCAATCCCGCTATGAATCTGGAGAGGGGCGCCGCAATCAGCACTCCCGCCGCCAGCCCGATCGCGATCGTGATGAGCAGGGGCACCAGCAGGCTGGTCATGACCTGTCGCCCACTGGCTCCCAGCGCTTGGCGAATCGCGATCTCGCGGAGCCGCTGGCCCACGCTGTTGGCGACAACGCCGTTCACCCCGGCCGCGGTGATGAGCAGCGCCAATCCCGCGAAACTCATCAGGAGCACGGTGGTGAGCCGTGGCTCGGTGAGCTGCGCATTCCGCACGTCCAGCAGGGTTCTGAACTCGTCCATCGGCTGTTTGTCGTCGAGCTCCTTGACCGCCGCGCGCAGCCGAGCTTCGACCCACCCGGATGCTCCCTTGGTGCGAAGCAGCACCCGAATAGTGCTCGATGGCCTTGAAGTGAACGGCTGGTACACCACGTCGGTCAGCTCCCCGCTCAGACTGTTCTGATGCACGTCACCGACCACACCCACGACGGTCTGCCAGGTTTCTCCGCTGTCGGCGGAAACCCGTTGGCCGATCGGGTCCTGACCCGGCCAATTGATCCTGGCGAAGCGCTGTCCCACGATCGCCGTGGGACTCAGGGTGTCGCGGTCCGCCGCGGTGAAGACCCTCCCGGCGATGAGGGGAATACCCATCACTGAGAAAAACCCCGGCCCCACCGACGAGATGTCCGCCCGCACGGTGGGAGCATTTTCTCCCTCGGATCGCG
Organism: Gemmatimonadales bacterium; assembly: GCA_041691095.1. GTDB lineage: Bacteria > Gemmatimonadota > Gemmatimonadetes > Gemmatimonadales > GWC2-71-9 > JABFSM01. The sequence goes on along the minus strand of JBEPVJ010000368.1, from coordinate 2,527 downwards.
ACACCAGAAACGGCACCCTGAAGGGCTGCGCGTTATTGAGCGGAAAATCCGAGGCGACGGTCGCCGTCTCGATTCCGGGCGTTCCCTTCAACCGCTCGAGCAGCCGGTCGGCAAAGAGCCGGGATTGCTGGTTGGTCGTGTAACGGGTCCAGTCGAGGTCCACTCTGGCGGAAGCCACGCTCGCGGCATCGGGCAAGCGGTCGATGCGTTCGAGTAGCAGCAGGCTCCGGGTCATCAGCCCCGCGGCGACCAGCACGACGAAGGCGATCGCGACCTGCGCCGTCACCAGCGCGTTGCGAACGCGGCCTTCGCGTGGCCCGTCGCTCCCGGCGTTTCCGCGGCGCGCCGCGTCGGACAAGGCCCGCCGCACCCGCGCGAACGGCGCCACCGCCGCGCCGACACCGACACCGACGCTCAGCAGGACGGCAAATCCGAGGACCCGGACATCGAGCCCGATCTCGCCGGCCCGTGGTGTCACCCGCTGGGCAAGCGTGCGGAACACATCCAGCCCGATATAGGCGATGACGGTGCCCACTGCTCCGCCGGGCAGCGTGATGCAAAGACTCTCGACCGCGAGTTGGCGCACCAGTCGTCCGGCTCCGGCTCCCAGGGCGCCCCGAAGCGTGAATTCTTGCGATCGGCGCAGCTGCCGAGCCAACGTCAGGTTGGTGAAATTCGCTACCGCGATGAGCATGAGGAACGCCGACGCGGCGAGCAGGGTAAAGAGAATGGGCCGGGCCTGACCGGTCAGCTCGGTGAACAGCGGTGTCGTGGCGATGCCGAGCGGGTTGGTGGACCGATAGGCCGACGGATAATCGTCGTGCAGATGGCGCGCGACGGCGGCCACCTCAGCGCTTGCGGTGGCGACATCCGCCCCGGCCCGAAGGCGCCCGAACGCCTGCAGGATGCGGCCGTTGCGTAAGGTCATCATTATGGGAGCGGAGCGGTGGGGACAGGCCCCCGCCGGCATCCAAATGTCGTTGTCGTCGGGATAGGCGGGGAGCGGCGGAAGCACGCCGACGATCTGGTGGACCTTGTCGTTCATGGTGAAGGTGGTGCCCACGATGGACGGGTCGCCGCCCATGCGCTCGCGCCAGAAGCGATAGCTCAGAACCACCACTGGGGGCGCGCCGATCGCATCCTCTCCCGGTTTGAACAGCCGGCCGAGAAGCGGTTGCACACCCAGGATGTCGAAGAACACGTCGGACACCACGCCGGTCTGCACCCGCTGGGGCTCCCCGCGGCCGTACAGTTGGAACGGCATCGAGTGATACTCGGCCACCGCGTCGAGGGAATGGGTGCTGTTCCGGAAATCACCTACCTCGGTCACGGAGAATCGGGCGTCGGCCCCCTGGTTGCGCACCGACGGCTGGCTCAGCCGGACCACTCGGTCGCCGTTCGGATAAGGAAGGGCGCGGAGTAGAACGCCGTTGACCATGCTGAAGACCGCGGTGCTGGCGCCGATGCCGAGAGCGATGGTGAGCATGGCGAACGCCGTATACCCTGGAGACTTTCGCAGGGTGCGAAGGGCGTAACTCAAGTCCTGACGCAGTCCGTCGAACATATGAGGCTCCCGCGTAACCGGTCCGGTTCGATCGGGGCGAAGGGCTGCCCCTGCTGACGAGAAAAGGATATGGCGCGGGGGAAGAATCGAAAACACAAATGCAGCGAATCAGGGGTTCGTTGCAGCGAACCGCCGGGCGACCACCGGTTTCAGCACCTTGCCCATCGGGTTATATAGTTAGCCCCTAGACTCGGTCTCGTTCGAGGCTTGCCCCTCTCCTCTCACGCTCGAGCGGCGGAAGACCTCTTCCAAATTACCAGGGCCAACTATGCGGGCAGTCACCTACCACGCGCCACGCGATCTTCGCGTCGAGCGGGTCCCCGACCCGGAGTTGATCGCGCCCACCGATGCCCTGGTGGCCGTTTCGCTGGCCGCGATCTGCGGCTCCGATCTCCATGTCTGGCACGGCCGGGAGCGCGGGCTCGACCCCGGAACGGTGATGGGTCATGAATTCCTGGGCACCGTGGTCGAGGTGGGCGCGGAAGTTTCCAAGCTCCGTCCCGGCGATCGGGTAGTGAGTCCCTTCACGACCAGCTGCGGCGACTGCTTCTACTGCCAGAATGGTTTGTCGGCCCGATGCGTCCGCGGCCAGCTCTTCGGCTGGGTCGAGGGCGGCGAGGGGCTTCACGGAGGACAAGCCGAGCTGGTTCGTGTTCCGCTCGCGGACAGCACGCTGGTTCCCATTCCCGAAAATCTGGGGCCGGAAGCGGGGCTCGTCCTGGGAGACGTGCTGGCGACCGGGCACCATTGCGCGGTGCTTGCTCGCGTGAAGCCGGGCTCGATCGCGGCGGTCGTGGGCTGCGGCCCGGTGGGCCTGATGGCGGTCCTCGCGGCCCGGGAGCTCGGTGCCGCGCGGGTCTTCGCGATCGATTCGGTTCCCGAGCGTCTTGAAATGGCTGAGCGGATGGGCGGTGAGCCGGTACTGCTGGGTGAGGGAACCCGCGAGCTGATTCGGGACGCAAC
>JBEPVJ010000367.1:0-3383 GCA_041691095.1 Gemmatimonadales bacterium | reverse complement strand
GCCGTCACCGAGTCGACATCCTTCCCGACCTGGAACGCGAGCTCCCCCGCGGAGATCCGCATCACGCGTTTCTCGTAGCCGGCGTGGGTTGTCGTCCAATCCCCTCGAAGCGGGGCCGGCAGCGCACCCTGAACCTGGGGATGCCCCAGCCTCACCGCGAAGAAGGTCACGAGCGACAGCGCGACGCCTGCCGCCAGCGCCTGCTGGACCCGCTTCGACGTGGGTCGCACCCGTTTGGGCGTCGGCGGCTTGATATCCGGCGCGACTTCTTTCGGCGCCAGATCGTAGATGTTGGCCACACCCTCGAGGAATGTGTCCAGCGGCATGGGCTCGGCGAGATTGCCGTCGCCCGCGGTGCCGGTGGGCTTGGCGGCGGGGGCGTGCGCCATGGGCTGCTGGTCGGGCGAAAAGTTCGCGGAGCTCATTCGGTCTTTCGGGGTCAGTAGTTTCTGGCCAGGCCGACGAATCCGCCGTCGCCTGCACGCACGATATCATCTTGTCCAGCGCCCGATGTAAACGAGGCGGCTGTCCCGCCGTCAATCCCCGAACTGTAGAGATCGAAAGTGGAGTTGGTCGGCACTCCAAACCGGTCCACGCGGGCTCCGCCCGGAGGCGGGCCCGGCGGGAAAGGGATGTAGACGTAGGGATTGCCCCAGGGATCCACCATCGCGCCGCGCCCAATGCCACCGAGGTTTGCCGGGAGCGCCTGTCCTCCGGCTTCGATCGACATGAGGTCGGTCTGAATCGCCTTGATGTCGCCGATTGCGCGCGCAGTCTTGGCCGAGTTCAGGATGCTTATCATCTTGGGCAAGGCGAGTCCGGCCAGAATGCCCATGATGACCATCACCGACAGAAGTTCGATGATGGTAAAGCCCCCCTCGCGCCGGTGCGGATGGGCCAACAGGGTGGATGGGCTCTGCCTTTGAAGTCTCGACATGGGCGGATGGTGTAGCAAATCCAGCGCCGAAGCCTGCGGGGATCTGGGAATGGCGGCCAACTCCAACGATATCAATCGATTGTGCAATGGCCTCCGAGCGGATGGCGATTGAACCGAGGGGCGATCAGGGGTGGGCAGGAAGGCGGTATGCGGCAGGTAATCCGGTGACTTGTGCTCTAGACCCCCTTCTGGCTTAGGAGCTGGAAGAGCTGATCGGGGCTGGTGAGATTGCGAAGTTGTTCGGGGACGTCCGGCATTTGCGCAAACTGCGCGATTTTGCCGAGTACGGGCAGATACTGGTTGGACACCTCGGTGGGCGGTGCGACGATCAGAAAGAAAATGTGCGCCGGCTTGTGATCGACGGCATCATACTCGAGCCCGGCGCGATGAATTCCGAATGCCAACCGGAGCCTCGTGAGGGCGAGCGAGCGGCAATGGGGAATGGCGATGCCGCGACCGACGCCGGTGGATCCCAGCAGCTCCCGACGCTTGAGCAACCGGCCGAGCTGATGCGTCGACCGCTCGTCCATTCCCAGCAATGCCACCATCTCGTCCATCACCTCGTCCTTGGTGGACGATGTGAGATCGAGTTTGACGGCGCTGGGGTCGAGAAAGTCTTGAAGAAACATCGTGGCTAAAGTTTAGGCCGTACCCGCGGAGAGTGGTAGCCCCCGGATTGCCGCTAGTACCCCCGCCAAGTACGTTTCTCTCATGCGCTTACCGTACGACCCCGGCGGGGGAGTGCCCCTGATCCTTGCCCCCATGGCCGGGGTCTCGGAAGCGCCCTTCCGGCAAATTTGTCGCCGTCACGGCGCCGATATTCTGATGACGGAATTCCTGTCGGCGGAGGCCATCCGGCGGGGAATCCGCAAGACGCTCGAAGGCGCCGAGTTCGAGCCGGTCGAACGCCCGGTGGGAGTGCAGATCTATGGGGCGGACGCCGAAAGCATGGCGCGCGCTGCAGCGATCGTGACGGAAGCCTACCAACCCGATTTCATCGACATCAATTTCGGCTGTCCGGTGAAAAAGGTGGTGCAGCGGAACGGAGGCTCAGGCTGCCTTCGCGATCTGGACCTGGTACAGCGCATCATCCGGGCCGTCTCAGGGGCGACTCATCTTCCAGTGACGGTCAAAACCCGGAGCGGCTGGAACGACCAGACCCGGGATCCAGTGGGCATCGCCCTCCGGATGCAGGACGCCGGTGCGCGGGCGTTTACCCTGCATGCGCGTACCCGTACCCAGATGTTCCAGGGCAAGGCCAATTGGGACGAGATCGCCCGGGTGGTCGAAGCGCTCTCCATTCCAGTCATCGGCAACGGAGACATCACCTCCTCCGGAGACATCCTCCGGATGCATCGCCACACCGGGTGCGCCGCGGTCATGGTGGGGCGTGGCTCGTTCGGCAACCCATGGATCTTTCGCGATGGGCACGCCCTGTTGCGGGGAGAGCCGGTGCCGCCGGCGCCGGGGCCGGCAGAGCGTTTTGAAGTGGCCCTCGAGCATGCGCGGCTGGCGCTCCGTCTTCAGGGAGACTCACGCCACACCGTCATCGAGTTTCGCAAACACCTCGGGTGGTACACCAAGGGGCTTCCGGCCTCGGCGCACCTGCGCGAGCGGCTCTTTCAGGTGGAGTCGATGGTCGAGGCCGAGGCGATCTTCCGCAACTACCTCGAGCCGGCCTTCCAGGCGGCGTGAACCGAGCCCGTCTGGAAACCCTGCTCCGCGAGGTCGCCGCCGGCTCGCTCAGCACCGACGCCGCTCTGGACCGGCTCACCAATTTCCCTACCGAAGATCTCGACTTCGCCCGGCTAGATCATCATCGCGCGCTTCGGCAGGGTCAGCCGGAGGTGGTTTTCGCCGCCGGTAAATCGGTCGAGCAGACCGTCGCCATTTGCGACCGGCTGGTCGCCGCACATGGAACTTTCCTCTGCACCCGCACCAGCGTTGAGCAGGTCGAGGCGCTCCGCGCCAGATTTCCAGCGCTCGGATGGAACGCGCTCGGTCGCACGGCCTGGCTGGGGGGCAAAGCGCAGGACGAGCCTCTTGCCGGCGAGCTTCTGGTGGTGACGGCGGGAACCAGCGACCTCCCCGTGTCGGAGGAAGCGGTCTCGGTGGCCGAGGCGATCGGTGTCCAAGTGTCACGGCTTACCGATGTTGGCGTAGCGGGAATCCACCGGCTGCTGGCGGCGTCGGAACAGCTGCGACGCGCCGACGTGGTGATCGTGGTGGCGGGAATGGAGGGGGCGCTGCCGAGCGTTGTCGGCGGGCTGGTCAGCGCCCCGGTCATCGCAGTTCCGACCAGCGTCGGGTATGGCGCCTCGTTCGGTGGTGTCGCCGCACTCCTCGGCATGCTGAATTCCTGCGCCGCTGGAGTGACAGTCGTCAATATCGACAACGGATTCGGCGCGGCAATGGCGGCGGCCAGGTTGCTGGGCCGTCAGAGCGG
>JBEPVJ010000366.1:0-3395 GCA_041691095.1 Gemmatimonadales bacterium | reverse complement strand
ATGGGTGCGGCCAGGCCGAGGAAGGATGCGGCGACTGCTACCAGCAGTGCAAACCCGGCCAGGGGAACGCTCAGGTGCACCGGACCGGCGAGCCGCGCGATGGCGGGGTCGATGCCCAACAGCAGCTTGATCGCCGCCACCGCAATGGCGAGTCCGGCCGCGCCGCCGCCCAGTGCGAGCAGCAGGCTCTCCGCCGCCTGCTGCCGAAGGAGGTGGGCCCGTGCGGCGCCCAGCACCGAGCGCAGGGCAAACTCCCCGCGGCGGGCCAGCGCGCCGGCGAGCGACAGGTGCGCGAGATTGGCGCAGCCGATCAGCAACACCAGCCCCACACCGCCCATCAGGACTCGGAAGAGCGGGCGCCGGGCTCCGAAATACTGCTCGCGCAGCGGCTTTACGATGACGCCCCACCCGCGATCGGTATCGGGAAACTCACTCCCGAGGCGCCGGGAGATCCCGGCCAGCTCCGACGCAGCCTGCTCCGGCCGTACTCCAGGGGCCAGACGCGCGACCACCGCGTAGATACGCCGCTGCGAGGGGGGCTGATTGGCCGGATTGAGCAGCAACGGGACGTAGAGATCGGATTTCTGGAAGAGCGTGGTGAACCCGGGCTGCATGACGCCGATGACCAGGAAGGGCCGGCCATCGATCCGCAGCGAGCGGCCGACCATGGTGGAGTCGCCCCCCAATCGCTGCCAGAATTCGCAGGAGAGGACCGCGACGTCCGCCCCCTGGCGCTCATCGTCCTCGCTGGGCAGCCGGCCCAGCATGGCACGGGTGCCGAGCGTGGTGAAGAGCGAGGCGGTCACCGATTCGGCGTTGACCCGTTCCATCCGGTCTCCCAGGAGCACGGAAAGATCCTGGACGGTATGGGCTCCCCAGGAATCGAACGAACGGGCCGCCTTCCAGCTGAGATAGTCGAAGCCCGAGGCCACCAGCTCCTGGGGCTTCCCCTTGTCATCGGGAAAGGTGGAGACAACCGCCGTCAGGCGGCTCTCGTCGGCGTAGGGGAGCGGGCGGAGGAAAAGGGCCTGGTAGACACCGGCGATCGCGGTGCTGAATCCGGTTCCCAGCCCGAAGATCAGGACCGCGCTTGCGGTGAACGCGGGCCGTCGGCGCAGCCGGCGAAAGGCGATGCGGACATCGGCCGGGGCTCCGGCCAGCCACGAGAGCAATCCGGTATCGCTGCGCATGTGGTTCTCCCCGTACGAGGAACCGGGCAAGCCGGTCGCGAGGAGAAAGGGATACCGGATGCATCCCTCAGTGGTCAACGGATTTTATGATGACGATCCGGCATGCAGGGGAGGAAAAGCTCTCATGCGGGCGGCAAAGTGGCCCGAACCAGGCGGACGATCTCGGCGACTTGGCGATCGAAGCTCATATCAGAGGTATCCAGCAGCACCGCGTCATCGGCACGGCGGAGCGGAGCCACGGCCCGGCCGGAGTCGAAACGGTCCCGCTCGGCCAGGAGCCCAGCTTCGGCGGCAAGCCGGGCAGGCTCGGTGGAGTCCCCCCGCTGAATCAGGCGCCGGCGGGCTCGCGCTTCGGGGCTCGCGGTCAGAAAGATCTTGACGTCCGCGTCCGGAAACACCGCCGTGCCGATGTCCCTGCCGTCCATCACCACGAGCCGGCTGCCCTGGACCGCGTTTCGCAGCCGCGTGTTGACCCACTCCCGGAGCGCGGCGTGGGCGCTGATCTCCGACACCGCCGCCGTCACCTCGGCGGTGCGGATCCTCGGCTCGGCATCCCGGCCGTCGAGAAAGGGAACCAGCTCGCCCGCCACCTGGCGCAGCTCGAGTCCGCGCGCATCGGCCGCGGGCATGACCGCCAGGGGGACCCGGTCACCCAGCTCGAGGGCAACGACGGTGAGACCCCGATACAGCGCGCCGGAATCGAGGTGAACCGCCCCGAGGGCGCGGGCCACCGCCGCCGCGGTGCTCGACTTCCCGGAAGCGGAAGGACCGTCGATGGCGATGACCGGCGGACGGTCGCCGCTCATCGGCAGCTCCCGATGCGCTTGAGGGTCTCGGAAAACCCGGGAAAGCTCACTGCCGCGCACGTCATATTGTCGATGCGGATCTTCGCCCCCTTGACGGTGCCGAGCACCGCGAATGCCATTGCGATCCGGTGATCTCCCTCGGTGACGACCCGTCCGGCCGGCGGACGGCGTCCACCCATCACCGTAAGCACGTCGCCCTCGACCGAGGCCCCGGCTCCGACGGCGCGCAGGTTGGACGCCAGCTGCGCGAGCCGGTCGCTCTCCTTGACCCGCAATTCTCCCACTTCGTGGAAGCGGGTGATGCCTTCCGCGCGGGAGGCGAGCACCGCCAACAGCGGAATCTCGTCGATCAGGCCGGGAATCTCCTTCGCCTCGATCTCGGTGCCCTGGAGCTCGGCCGGGCCCACGATCAGATCTCCCGTCGGCTCCCCGCCCTGCTCGGCCGCCGGCTCGACCTTAACCCGCGATCCCATCCGCTCCAGCACCCGCAGAAAGCCGGTCCGGGTGGGATTGGTCCCGACGCCGGAGATCCGGAGCGTGCCGCCCTCCGCCAGCAGCGCCGCCCCCACCAGGAAGGCCGCGGAGGAAGGATCTCCCGGAACGGCCAGGTCGAACGGCGCCAGCGAGCCGGTCGGAAGGAAGCGAACCCATCCCGCGGCATCCTCGATGACCGAGTAGCCGAAAGCGCGAAGCAGCCGCTCGGTGTGATCACGGGACCGCCCCATGGGCTCCAGCAGTGAAACCGGCTGCGCAGAGGCCATTCCCGCCAGCAGAAGGCACCCCTTGATCTGCGCGCTGGACACCGGCAGCCGCCACTCCAGGGGGCCGAGCCTGCCGCCTCGCACCTCGAGCGGCAAACGGTCCGGGGCCATGGAACTGAACCGTGCGCCCATGTGTGAAAGCGGCTCGGTGACCCGGCGCATGGGCCGCCGCCGCAGGGACGCGTCTCCCGTTAATTCAGAGACGAAACTATGAGCCGCCAGGAGTCCCACGAGCAGGCGCGCGGTGGTCCCGGAATTGCCGCAGTCGAGCCGTGTGTCGGGCCTCTGAAACCGCCGGCGGCCCTCGATCAGCACCTCCTGCCCGCCCCTGAGCGGCGAGACTGAAACGCCGAGGCGCCGGAGCACTCCTGCAGTGGATCGGGCGTCCAGCGAGGTCAGGGCACCGCGAAGCCGGGAGCGGCCCGGGGCCAGTCCGGCGAGCAGAAGGAGCCGGTGTGTCAGGCTCTTATCGCCCGGAACGGCGACGGTTCCCCGCACGATCATCGCGGTGTCTCCGGGGGCGAATGGGGTTGCTACTTGCTTGCGGGAATTGTAGTTATAAAGGTTCGGAGGACCAATCCCGCCACCACAAACGAGAGGTGCCCTGATTTCGTCTCCTGCCCCAAACCGGCCCCCTT
>JBEPVJ010000365.1:0-3405 GCA_041691095.1 Gemmatimonadales bacterium | reverse complement strand
GGGCGGAGCCGGGCGGCGCCAAGCACCAACAGGAGGAGCATAACGGCGTAGCAGGTGTCGGCGAGGGGGCCCATCCAGACGTAATCGGCGCTGAGACGCACCGGCACCCCGGAGCGCAGCGCCAGTTCTGCGACGATGATTTCAATGACGCCGGCGAGGAGACCGAACCAGACGGCGAGCAGGAGTAGACGGAAGGAGGAGCGCACTACTCCTTGTTGCGCCGGAACACCCTCGCAAAGGCGCCCCGCACCATGGCGAACGTCCGGCGTCCGAACATGAGGACGACCCCGATGGCCCCCGCGATGGCGGAGCCGACCGGGACGACGGTTTCAGGGCCGAAGTAGAGCATGCACATCCGGAATACGGGGTAAAAAGGCTTTCGGTGTCCTCGCAGAATACGCCGGAAATGCGAGCAATGTCAACGGGATGGACTGGGGGGACGCGCCGTGCGCAGCACGCTGGCGAGCGCCAGCCGATAGCGCTGGAGATCGGACTGGTATTCGGGCAGCGCCACCAGGTTCTGGACCTCCCAGGGATCCCGCCCCAGGTGATACAGCTCCTCGCCGCCGTCTCCGTTGCGAATGTACTGAAGGCTGTCGAGTACCACCGAGCGCATCGGCCCGCGCAGCACCGGTGACGGCGGAAAATTGGGAATCAGCCAGTTGTAGTCCACCGACGCCATGAGGGTGTCCTGCACGGCAAGCGCGTTCGCGTCCCAGAGCCCGATCATCGAGTGCCCGGGAATGCCGGGATTGGGCACCCCGGCCAGCTCGAGAAGGGTGACGGGCAGATCGCGCAGCGAGGTCAGTGAGGGAATTCGGGCGTTGGGAGGCGCGTGGCCTGTCGCCACGATCAGCAGCGGCACGTGCAGCACTGGGAGGTAGAGATTGTTGCCGTGGCCGATCAGGTCGTGCTCGCCGAAGAGCTCTCCATGGTCGCCGGTCACCACCACGATGGTGTGGTCGAGCGCGCCGCGCGCCGCCAGCGACTTGAGCAGTGAATCCACCTGACCGTCGAGGTAGGTGATCGCGCCGTCGTAGGCGTCGACTTCCTCCCCCAGCTCGGCGGCGGGCACCGAGGGCCGCCCGTAGGCGCGCTCCAGGTTCTGCCAGTAGCGGTCTACCGGAGGGTCCGATTTCCCCATGTACATGGTGTCGAACGGCGCCGGCGGAAGGTAGGGCGCGTGGGCGTCGAAGTAGTTCAAGAACCCGAACCAGGGTCGGCTTCCCTGCTCCTCCTGCCAGTGCAGGAAGCGCCGGTTCACATCGGAGGCCACCAGTCCCGGGATCGAGCGGCGCCGGCCCACCAGTTCCTTGATCCGATCCTCCCGCAGGATCCGGAGGCCGATGCTGGTGGACCGGAGCCAGGGGACCAACTCGAAGGGATAGTCCTCATAGTGCAGGAATCCCGCGGAGAGCCCGGTGCCCCGGCCGAGGTTGAGGTAGTTCCCGGCAAAGCCGCCCGTGGCATAACCCGCGTGCCGCAGCACCCCCGCGAGGGTGGGAAATTCGCTGCCGAGCGGGGTACGCCAGCTTACCGGGAGATCGGTCGGGTACCGGCCGGTGAACATGACCGCGTGCGAGAGGGTGGTCCACGGCGCCGGGGCCAGAGCCCGCTGGAACAACACGCCGCGGGCCGCCCACTCCGAAAGCCGGGGCGTGGTGGCGCGGCCCCAGCCGTAGAGTGAAAGATCCCAGGCGCGCACCGTGTCCAGTACCAGGAGAAGAATGTTGGGGTGGGATCCGGCCACGGCCGGCAGCCGCGCAATCTCGCGGCGCTCCTTCGCGGCGCCGAGCGGGCGCTGTACCAGTCCCAACGTAACCAGCAGCAGCACGGCGCCCGGCACGCCATACCGAACCCGGCGCCGCAGCGGCTCGGCGCGGGGCAGCAGCAATCTTCCCGCGCCGACCCCGAGCCCCGCCGCGAGCATCGCCTCCGCGGCGATGTGGATCTTCTCGGTAAGCAGGAGGCCCGCGAATACCACCAGCGCGCTCCCCAGTGACAACACCACCGGCGGCTCCCGCAGGCGCTTCCAGAGCGTGCCGACGGCCACCACGGGAAGCGCGGCGAGCAGGAAGATCATCGCATCGGCCAGGGGGAGCTGCCAGACCATTTCGGAGCCCATGTATATCGTGCGGTTCATCAGGTGGAACCGCACCAGCGCCGCGATGACCTCCACCGCCCCCGCCACCAAGCCGAACCCCGCCGCCAGCGCACAGACGTCGCGCGCCGGCCAAACCGGCCGGGCAATGGGCTCGCTAGCGGGCGCGACGACAGGGGCTCGGGCCATGGTCACATCATGGTAATAGGAGCGAAAGCGAAACGGGCGCCCCCGAAGGGGCGCCCGCTCGCAAGCTTAAGCGGAACAGAGCTACAGCTTCAAGTGTATGGCACTCCGGACCGACCTGCTCGGCGCTGGAGCCAGCTTGAACATCCCGCCGGCCTCGAGCGACAGGCTCGGGGCAAAGTCCGGCGCGTCCGGCCCACCGAAGGTGTAGATCGGGGAACCGAGGACCGCCAATTCCTTGGCCGGCACCGGCATCTGGCGCGGCGTGCCCGGATAGAGGCAGTTGATCACCGGACAGGGTGCCGCGAGCGTCCAGCCTTCGGGCGTGCCACGGCGCCGATTGTAGAACGGCGTGGCGCTGATCCCGAAGAGCTCCACTTCCTGCTCGTACTGCAGCGCCAGCATCAGCGCCGGCGTGCCTTCCCCCCCGGTCAGCGCGGGCAAACCGCCCCGGCCGACACGGGTCTTGTTGATCAACGCCGCCGCCTGGGCTCCGCTCCCGCCGCTCCGCAGCAGGCCCTCGGCCCAGAGCAGATCGTTGAAGGTGGCGGGATACACCGGATCCAGCCCCTTGCCATTATCGGAAGGCAAGCCGCTGCCGACCGAGGCGAGGTTCGAATACCGAATGTGGAGCAGGCTGGACTGGTGATAGGCGCCGCGCGCCGGCCGGAACACTTCCTGCGGGGACCAGGCAAAGTCAGTCCCAGCGCCGGCATCGGCGGCCTTGGTGCCGTTACCGTTGAAGTTATCCGCCGGACCCCAGGTGCCGTCGCCCACCCGCTTGTCCGCGGAATTGGGCTGCGCCTCCGGGACCGTGTAGACCTTGCGGTACACCGGGCCGCTGCCCAAGGCCGGCGCATAGCCGCCAGTGACCAGGTTGGCGACCTTGGAGTGCACCCGCATCAGGCCGTTCAAGCCCAACTCCTTCTCGGCGTCGCCCAGGTTGTTGAAGTCCTGGAAGAAATTGAAGTTGAACGACGTGCCCGAGCTGACACCCTGGGACGCATAGGTCACCACCTGGGCCCAGTTGGTAGTGGCGTCTTCCGCCGCGTTTCGGGCGAAGTCGACCAGCAGCTCCGCCTGCATCGTGCGGATCACCTTGATCCACTGCGCCGGCT
>JBEPVJ010000364.1:0-3406 GCA_041691095.1 Gemmatimonadales bacterium | reverse complement strand
GCCGAGCGCGGCGATGTCGGGGGCCTGCCGGGCCTGGGCGGTCGCGGTGGCCGGGAACGGGGGGCCGGCGCCGCGGGGCCATGCCCCGCCGCGACATGCGAAGGCGATGGTGAGGTCCAGCGTTTCCAGCAGCTCCGGAAGTGGCGAGAGTCCGGGCAGCGCGCCCAGGCCGCGGAGCGGCTGGAGCCGGTGGAGCAGGACGTCGGCGCTGTCGGGAGCGGGGCGGTGTTCCACGGCGTCGGCCACCTGCTCCAGGGTTGCCGCGACGCCGGCGGCCTCCCGCGCCACGTAGGCGCGCACACCCGACGACAATCCGGAGCCCAGCGACGGATCGCTCGGGCCAGGACGTTTCCCGGCCATGCCGATGAGCCCGTCCAGGCGCTCGGTGATCTGGTCGCAGCGCTGCATGTCCACCTCGGACCACTCGCGGACCCGTCCCAGCAGCGCCTTGCACTCGTCAATCGCCTGGGCGAGCTGCTCGCCGAGCATCGGAGTCCACGCAATGGTTCCCTCGCGCGAGGCCTTGGCCACGCCCTCGATCGCACCGGCGGCTACCGCGTAACCGGGCGGGCCCGCCATGAGCGCCGCGCCCCGAAGTGCCCGGGCATAGCGCACCAGGTCTTCTGCGTCGGGCTGCCCCCGGGCGCCGGCGAGCAACGCCAGCCGCTCGAGGTATTCCCCCGCCTCGAGGGCAAAGAACTCGCGGCGGCCGACGGGAGCGTTCACGGGGTCTCGTGATGACGGTGGCGAGGAATGCTGATGGACGAGGGAAGTGTAGGGTCCTGATGGAACCCGGTCAACGCGGCGGACGCACCTCATCGATGAGGCGCCGCATCGCCCGAACCGCCTCGGTCATACCGGTCATCACGGCGCGACTCACGATGCTGTGACCGATGTTCACCTCCTCGATCTCTTCGATGGACACGACCGGTTGAACGTTCTGGTAGGTCAGCCCATGGCCGGCGTGCACCGCGAGCCCGATCGACCGCGCGTGCCGCGCCGCCACGGCCAGCTGCTCGAGGGCCCGTCCACCTTCGCGCCAGGAGTGGGCATAGCGCCCGGTGTGCAGCTCGATGGCGGGTACACCGAGCCCCCGCGCGGCGTCGATGGTGGAGCGATCGGGGTCGATGAACAGGGAGACCCGGCTGCCGGCCGCGGCCAGCTGATCGATCGTCGCCTTGAGCCGGGGGTCGTGGCGGGAGAGGTCCAGGCCTCCCTCGGTGGTCACTTCCTCGCGCCGCTCGGGTACCAGCGTGCTCTGGAACGGCCGCAGCCGGCAGACCAGTGCCACCACATCGGGTGCCAGGGCGAGCTCGGCGTTGAGCACTGTGGTGATTGCGCCGGCGAGGGATTCGAGGTCGGCATCGCCCACGTGGCGGCGGTCTTCCCGCAGGTGCGCCGTGATGCCGTCGGCGCCGGCGGCTTCGCTGAGGCGGGCCGCCTCCACCGGATCGGGCTCGTCGGCGCGACGCGCCTGACGGAGTGTCGCGACGTGGTCGATGTTCACGTACAACCGCATAGGGACGCGTTGCTCCGGGAGTGGTTGACCAGCTATTTTCATGCGTCGGTCGCTCTCGTGAAGGAGACGCCTCGCATGCGGAAATCAGTGCTCGTGTTTTCGGTCATTCTGGCCGCATGCGGTGGCAACCAAGGGACCGCCCCGACTTCACCGGTTGGCTCCTCCGGGCAGGCCATGCGGGAGTTCATGAAGGCCGCCGCCGACAGTAATCTCACCCGCATGTCGCAGCTCTGGGGCTCCTCGCGAGGGCCGGCCACCGAAACGCATTCTCCGCCGGACTACGAAAAGCGCCTCGTCGTCATCCAGGCCTACCTCCATTCCGACAGCACCCGGATCGTCTCCGACATGCCGGTCACCGGCGACGCGACTCGTCGTCACCTCGTGGTGTCGGTCTATCGGAGCGGCTGCATGAAGCAGCTTCCCGCCGTGCTGCTCAAGGTCAAAGGCGCCTGGATCGTCAACAGCGTGGATCTGGCCGGTATGGGCAATCCAGCGCGGCCGTGCGAAGGAGCCATCAATCAGCCGGACTGATTCACTCGGTGAGCTCCAGCAGGATGCCGGCGGTAGATTTGGGGTGCACGAAAGCAATGCGCCGGCCGCCGGCTCCAACTCGGGGAACCTCGTCCACCAGGACATAGCCGGCCGCGCGACAGGCATCGAGGGCGTGATCGAGATTGGGCACGCGGTAGCAAATGTGGTGAATGCCTGGGCCGCGCCGGGCGAGAAATTTTGCGATGGGACTGGCGGGATCGTCGGAAGCGAGCAGTTCGATTTCGCTCTCGCCCATCGGCAAGGAAACGATAGTAGCGCCGTCGGCGGTTTCAGGCCGCCCGGGAGTGATACCCAGAACGTCGCGATAGAAGGCGAGCGCGGCGGCGATGTCCGGCACGGCGACGCCCACATGGGCGATGCGGGGCTGGTCGGGCATGTCAACAAAGTAACAGGAGCAAGGAACAACATGAACGCGAACAGCACGATTTCCCACCTCACCGATACGGATTTTCCCGAGCAGGTCGAGCAGGGCAAAGGCCTGACGCTCGTCGATTTCTGGGCCGAGTGGTGCGGCCCCTGCCGGGCGATCGCCCCCATTCTCGAACAGCTCGCCGCGTCGTACGCCGGGAAGGTGCGTATCGCAAAAGTCGACGTCGACGCCAATCAGAAGACTATGATGCGGTTCAACGTGCGCTCGATTCCCGCCCTCCTGTTCTTCAAGGATGGCAAGCACGTCGACACCATCATCGGCCTGACCCAGCGGGCCGCACTCGAGGCACGAATCGATAAGCACCTCGCCGCGGCCGGGAACCCAGGCACCTCCGCGATCGCGTGATGCCGTGCCGAGCGGGACACTGTACGTCGTCGCCACCCCGCTGGGTCACCTCGGCGATCTGACCGCGCGCGCCACCGACACGCTCCGGCGCGTGCCGGTGGTCGTCGCCGAAGACACCAGGCACAGCCGCAAGCTCCTCTCCCACCTCGACGCCCATCCGCGTCTGCTCTCGTCACACGCGCACTCTGGGCCGGGCGCCGCGCGCGCGGTGCTCGCCGCGTTGGCACAAGGCGACGATGTGGCCCTCGTCACCGATGCAGGAACTCCCGCAATCAGCGATCCCGGCGCCGAGCTGGTCCGGGAGGTTCGTGCTGGCGGATATGCGGTGGTTCCGATCCCCGGTCCTTCCGCCGTGGCCACGGCGCTCTCCGCCGCCGGCCTTTCCGCCGATCGATATCTCTTCCTGGGCTTTCTCCCTCGGAAGGGCGCCGAGCGCGCCCGCCTGCTGCGGCGAATCGCCACGGAAGAGTGGACGGCAGTGGTCTTCGAAGCGCCGGGAAGGGTAGGGAGCCTGCTCCAGGATCTCGCCACGGCATGTGGCGGGGCTGTCTCTTATACAC
>JBEPVJ010000363.1:0-3421 GCA_041691095.1 Gemmatimonadales bacterium | reverse complement strand
CGCCCCGCCCCAGCTCCCGCTCCAGCGCGAACCGCCCGGCAAGGATGGACTGGAGCTCCAGAAATTCCCGGGTGTATGCGGGCTCGGCCATCTAGCGAATGGCGGCTTCCCGGCCGGGGGAGCCGCTTTCCACCCGGAGGGCATGGCCGGCACGGCGGTACCGGATGCGCAATCCGATCGCGACCAGCATGATCAGCGCGAGGACCTCGATGTACACCTTTTCTCCGTCGAAATAGTCGACCGGGTGGTCCTTGAGCGTCGGATCGGTGAGGATCGAATGCACGAAGAACACCGCGGCCGCCGCGTAGGTGGTGAAATGCAGCAGCTTCCAGCGGCGCCGGCCGATCTCATGACGGAAATACGCGGTCACCACGATGAACACCAGGAGGTAGAACGCCAGCGCGCCCAGCCCGTTGACCAGCGGCTGCTTTTCGTAGCCGAGCGGATAGAGGAGGTCGACCACCCGAAAGTGTTCCTGGGAGGAAAACAGCAGAATAGTGGCATGGCCGCCGGATACCGCCAACGCGATATACCCGGTCCAGTTGTGCAGCTGAAACGTCTTGATGCGTTGGTGCGGCCACCACCGAACCGGATTGTACTTCACCGACATCAGCAGGCCGAGCAGGACGTTCAGCGTCAACAGCGTGATCGCCGTCAGGCCGAAGTAGCTGGAAAGATCGATGGCGGAGATCATTGCTTCCTGACCGGAGTGAGCCTGGTCCATATCACGATCAGCCCGCCGTGGACCCGCATGCGAACCCTCCGGCTACTTCATGATATGGACGCTGTCCACGAAGTAGTTGGTATCGCCGAAGCAACTGGAGGGCACTCCGCGATGCTCCTGGTAATAGACCACCACCCGGCGGCCCGCGGCGAGGTTCATCTGGCGGGCCGCTCCGGCGTCGCGAATGGAAAAATTCCAGATGGTCGGCGCTACGCCGGGCACCGACGTCACGGCGAGCTCCCCTTCCCACGTTTTGCAGAGCCAGCCCTTCCGGGAAAGCTTCTGCAGGATGCCGGCGCGCTGTCCCTCGGAATAGCTCATGTGAAGCGCGATCACGGTATAGAGGGCCAGCAACATCAGCGGGGAGAGCACAATCGCCCCGACGATCACTTTCCACCGCATCCACCATCGGTGGCGGGGAGGCGGAATGGCGGCCGGGGCGGGCGCGGGCTCGGGTGGCGCGGCAGGATCGGTCATGGAGGAGAAGGTACGGGACCGCGGCTCAGCGATCCAGTCTCCCGGAGCTCGAAAAGGCAAAGCCCTGGCCGATGACCAGGAGACAGCCAAACCGCCCATTGTCCTCCCGGTTCCGGCACGCCACGTCCATGCGAGAGGCCCGGACGTCGGTGGCGCGGGTCCAGCCGAACCGCAGTCCGGCGCCGACGCTCGCGCCGGCGCGCCGCGCCGCGCCCTGGTACCAGGCTCCGCCGTAATCCACCCAGCTGGCCAGGCCGATGGCGGTGAGCTTGAGGAAGTCGTTGGTGACGGTATAGCGGTATTCCAGGCTGGTGAAAAAGGCGCGGTCGCCGGTGAAATAGTGCTGGCGGAAGCCGCGCGGTCCACCGGCGGTGCCGCCAAGATCGAACTCCGCGCCCGGCGCGGGATGGTCCATCCACCCGATGGACCCGTGTAGCACCGCGAGATGGCGCGCCCCAGGCTGAAAGTAGGCCGTGCCGGCCAGATGCACCGATCCCGAATCGAGGCCTGCGGACGTGTAACGTCCCTCCGTGATGGCCGAAAGCTGGACGAAGGAAGCGGGCCAGCCGAAGCCGGTCTGGAGCGACAGGAACGGCGTCAGACCATTGTCGCGATACCCGAAAGCCCTGGGGGACACCGCGAGCCCGGCGCCTATCGAGGTGCTGACATCGATGTCTTCTTCCCGGGCGAACCCCTGAAGCCCGTGCGACACCAGGAACCGGGCCCGGCGCCATTGCAGGAAGGGGCCCACCGCGCCGGTCACCGTCTTCCGCAGGGTGTCCACCCGGACCGCATCGGCAAAATCCTCCCGCCGCACCTGTCCGCTCATTCCGATCCGCAGATAACCCGCCGGCCCGGCCCGCAACGCCCACGCGGCCGAAGCGTACCCCAAAGCAAACCGGTGTCGCAGCGTTTGCCCCGCGTCGGGACTTCCGTCGAAGAAGCGCAGCACCCGGTGATCCCGCACATCGCCGCCGACCTGCCAGCTGCTCCGGCCCGACAGCGAGAAGAAGGGCTTGGCCACCTGCAGCTGCCCGACGTCGCCGTCGCTCAGGTGGGCGTATAAAAAGGTGAGTCCGACCCGTCCGGCCAGCAGTCGAGGCTGGCGGAACACCGTGGTGATGGTCGAGCGGTCCGGGTCGCTCTTGTAGCGAACGCTGGCGAGCGTCGCGGTGCCGAGAAAATTGAGCTCCTCCAGGCCGACGGTCGGCGAGAAGCGCCCACCGGTACTCTGCACGTACAGGATCGGGTGGGTGCTCCAGCCATCCCGGGTAATCACTCTCGCCACCAGCCCTGAATCGCTCCGTATCGTATCTATGGTTACCGAGCGAAATATTCCCAGCGAGCGGAGGTTGCGCGCCGTCTCGGCTACCCGCGCCGAGTCAAACCGCTCCCCGGCACGGAACAAGAGCTCGCGACGCACCGCGCGCGATTGCGTGGTAACGTGCAGGCCGTTGGCTGCGCGGGTTGGAAAACTGGTCGCTTCGGTGGGCGCGAAGATATCGTATCGGACGATCTCGATCGCGCGAACGACCGCGGTGGTATCACGGTGCGGGGTCTGCGCGAACAGGATCGCTGGCGCAAACGCGGCGACGGCCACGAGCGCGGCCCGGAAAATCACTGCCTTTCTCCTGCGCCCGGGGCCTAGCCGAGGCTCTCGAGCAACTTCCAGAGCTCGACCGCGCTGAAATCGTGAAAGCGGCGGACCAGCTCCTGCTCGGAGGTCTCGACGAAGATCCATCCAGTCGAGCGGGTCGCCTCATCCGAGACGAAGTGCACCCGTCCCCGGATCGGGGGCGCTCCCGGGGCCCCTTCCAGGTACACCCGCCAGGTCGTCCCCCCGCGTGCGAGATCTCCCAGATGGCGGGCCCCGGGGTGCTCCGGCAGTTCGATCGGCGATGAAGTCATCCTGTAATGAGTAAGGCCCGGGCACCCCGTAGGAAAGGGGCGAAAGCTCGAATGTGCGGCTAACTTTGGGTTCTCATGACCACGCCCCCGTCCAATCCAGCGGCGCCCCTGAAGGTTTGTGCTACCTGCGGCGCGCCATTGAGCGGCCGGTTCTGCGCCCGCTGTGGTACCCCGGCCGAGAGTGGCGCCTGCACCAGCTGTCAGGCGCCCCGCGCACCCGGAGCCCATTTGTGTGATCGCAGCGGCGCCCCGGCCCGGGCCAGCGGCCCCGTCGCCGCCCGGGAGCGGACGGCGTGGGTCGTCGCCGCGGCC
>JBEPVJ010000362.1:0-3423 GCA_041691095.1 Gemmatimonadales bacterium | reverse complement strand
GCGAGCGCCGGACCGCTGTCGGCGTCGCTCGCACCCGCGACGCCCAGGTTGTTCCAGGCCAGCGCATAGGTCGGATCGGCATCGACCGCCTTGCGATAGGAGCCCCGGGCCTCTTCGCGGCGTCCCGCCTGGTGCAGGCAGACGCCCCGCTCGTTCCACAACTCGGCGTTGCCGGGCTGGCGGTCGAGCAACCGATCGTAGAACTCGATCGCCGCGCCGAAATCTTTTCGCAGCAGGTGGGTTTCGGCCATCGCCTCGAGCGCGGTGGCTTCGTCCTCACCGGTCTCAAGGGCCAGCCGGCACTCCCGCAGCGCCTCGGTGAGATAGCCGCGCTTGCGAAACGCGATCGAGAGGCTCAAGTGCGGCTGCAGCGAGCCGGTTTCGTGCGCACCGCCCGCCGCCGCGCTGCCGCCGGCCGGTCGCCGCGGCGCGGCGCCGCGCTGCGCGCCGATCAGGAGGTTGGGCTGGGCGGTGCCGAGAGAGGGATTGAGGGCAATGGCGCGCCGGGTGGCGGCGCGAGCCGCCTCGTGGTGGCCCAGGTCTCCATAAAGAAAACCCAGGATGTAATGCACCTCGGCGTGCTCGGCGTTGAGCCCCACCGCCTCGGTGAGTACGGTCAGCGCACGATCGTTGAGGCCCCGGTTGTACAGCGCGCGACCCAGGCAGAGCCGGGCCACTGAGCTGCGAGGATCCACTTCACAGGCGCGCTGGAACCATTCGGTGGCCAGCTCCTGCCGCCCGCGGGACTGCTCCACCAGGCCGAGCTTGACCAGCGCGGTCGCGTCGGAGGGGTCGCTGCGGAGCAGCTCCTCGTACTGCTCAGCTGCCTGGTCGTGCTGGCCCAGCGCCACGTAGGCGCGCCCCAGCTCGATCCGCGCGTTCCGCGCGTTAGGGTCGCGGGCCAGCTGCTCCCGCAGATCGCCGATGATGGTGTCGTAGTATCCCGATTCCCGCTGGACCGTTTCGAGGTTGTCCTGGGCGACCCGCATCTCGGGGTCAAGCTCCAGCGCCCGGCTGAAGGCGCCGATGGCTTCCGGGATCATCCCCCGTTCGTAATAGAAGACGCCCAGATTGTTCTGGGCGCCCGGATCCGAGGGATCGATACGCCGTGCCAGCGAGCGAAGAGCGTCGGCGTCCCGGCCGGTCGGTGCGGCCGCCGGCATACGGTCAGTTGGCGATTTGAATCGAGTCGAAGATCGCCTGCAGGGCGGGAGGGTCCGGCATCAGGAGGAATTGTCCGGTCAGCGCCCGCTCCGAGCCCTCGATCCGGAAGGTGGTCTCGACGCAGAACAGCGCATCCCGTTCGTGTCCGAAGTTCAGGTACGCCGTGGTGAGCACCGCACCAGCCAGATCTACGACCAGTGCCGGCACGGACGGCACCAGCATCATGCCCAGGAAATCGGAAAGGGCGTTCATGTAGGCGGAGCACAGAATGTTGCCGGTTTCCTTGATGGTGGACTGCTCCATGGCGTCGAAACCGGCGGCCCCGGTGCGCGGGCGGCGCAGCAGCATCTCGCAGAGCGAGTAGGCGGACTCCTGGTCCAGCACCACCAGCGTGCGGCCGGTCAGGTCGCCCATGACGTGCATCAGCACGCCGGCAATCACCGAGTCCGACGGCCCGACCAGCTCCGCCACCTCTTCGAGCCGGCGCACGCTGACCTCGGGCACGCTGATCATGATCTTGCGGCTGGTCATCTGGGAGAGCGCCGTGGCGGCGTGGCCGGCCCCGATGTTGGCCACTTCCCGTAGCGCATCGCGCTCCAGGTCCGTCAGAATCCGCCGGTCTGGCATCGACTCCTCCAGCTAGAAGAGAGCGCCCGGATCGAGAATGAGCGCCGGCGCGCCGTCGGGAAGAATCGTGGCGCCGCCAATCCAGGCGGGCAGCCCGACCGGCGCGGCGAGCTGCTCCACCACGACATCCTGTTGTCCGAGCAACGAGTCTACGACGAGCGCCGCCCGCGATCCGCCGGCATCCACCACAACCACCGGCCGGCGGGCCTTTCCTGCCTTGGCGAGACCCACCACGTCCCGGAGATCGGCGGTAGGCAGCGGTGCCCCCCGTAAAGTAACCTCGGACTCAGTCTGCTCGTGCACCGCCGCCTCAGCGAGCACGCCGAACGGAATCGCATAGCGCTCCGTACCCACGCCGACCAGCAGTGCACGGAGAATCGCGCGGGTAACCGGCAGGTGCATCAGGAAAGTGGTGCCCCGCCCCGGCACCGTCTTGAGCTCGAGCCGCCCGCCCAGCGCACGTACCCGCGTCAGCACGGCGTCGATGCCCACGCCGCGGCCCGAAACCGAGGTGACCTGGGTCCGGGTGGTGAACCCGGGATGGGCCAGGAGCCGCAGCAGCGCCGCGGCATCGGGCACCGGCGCGCCGGCTTCGAGCAGCCCCCGTTCCACCGCGCGGTCCCGCACCCGCGCCCGGTCGATGCCCGCGCCGTCGTCGGCCACGGTAACCGTCACTTCGTCCCTGACCCGCTCGGCTCTCAGCCGGATGCTCCCTTCCGGCGGTTTGCCTGCGGCGATCCGAACCGGCGCCGTCTCGAGGCCATGGTCCGCCGCGTTCCGGAGCAGGTGGGTGAGCGGCTCAGTGAGCGCATCCAGCACCGAGCGGTCCACTTCGATATCGGTACCCTGCAGCTCGACCCGGATTTCCTTGCCGAGGTCGCGGCCGAGATCGCGGACCATGCGGGGAAAGCGGTCGAAGATCTCGTCAACCGGCGCCATGCGGGCCCGCAGCACGCCGCTCTGGAGCCCCGAGACCAGCGCAGAGATTCGTCCGCTCACCTGCTCGAGCTCCGACCCGATCTCGCGGTCGGCGATGGCCGAGAGCCGATTGCGCGCCACCACCAGCTCGCCCACTTCGTTCACCAGAGTGTCGAGCCGCTCCAGGTCGACCCGAACTTGCCGGGCCGCCGGCCGAACCGGCGCCGCGACCGCGCCACTGATTCGGGTTTCGCGGCGCCGCTCCGCCGTAGGCATCTCCGCGGTGCGCGCCTGCTCCACTGGCACCAGGCGGAAGAGCACCTCGATCAGCTCGAGGTCTACTTCGGGCGCCTCTCCCCGTGCCACCGCCTCGACCCCTTCGTCGAGTGCATCCACCGCCTGGAACAGCCCGTCGATCGTAGCGCGCGCCGGCTGGATCGTTCCGGCGCGGACGCCTTCGAGGATCTGCTCACCCGCGTTGGCCAGCTCCGACAGCGAATCGTGTCCCAGTGCCGCGGAGGATCCCTTGATGGAATGGAAGGCGCGAAAGAGCTCTGCTACGGGTGCGAGTGAGGTTGGCTCACGCTCGAAGGCAAGGAGCAGCTCGTTGCAGCGCTGGAGATGGTCGCGGCTGTCGGAGAGAAAGAGCGCGGTATACCGGGCGAGATCCACCGCGACTCACCCGAGCAATCGCTGCACCGCTTCGAGGACCCG
>JBEPVJ010000361.1:0-3439 GCA_041691095.1 Gemmatimonadales bacterium | reverse complement strand
GGCCAGGGGGAAGCAGGCCGATCTGCTGGTGATCGGTGGCGATCCGACGACCAATATTTCCGACATCCGGAAGGTGGAGATCGTCTTCAAGCAGGGGGTCGGCTATGACCCAGCCAAGCTCATTGCCTCGGTGAAGGGCAAGGTCGGGCTCTGGTAGATGGCCCGGGTCAGGGAGTCTTCTGGTTGTTCCAGAACCCCGGGGCCCCCTTCGCATTCCGGGACGATTCGCCGCCGAAGAGCGCGGCGTTGAACACCACGCGGAAGGTGCCGAACGGTTGCCCGCGCCACTGGGGCCGGAATCCGACGAGCACCACGTGCCCTCGCTCGTGCTTGACGTCGAGCGCCGCGGCATAGCCCTGGAGGTATTTCTCTCCCAGGAGGTATCCCGAAAGCAGCGGTGAGCCGTCCCTGGCGTACTTGGCCAGCGCGCTGCCTTCGAACCCGTCCAGGGTAGCGAACACCGGGCTGCCATCCACGAAGACCTTGGCGCGCTCCGGCATGCCGGCCATCACCGGGTGGGAGGGATCGGTGATGACTTCGAGGATCGATCCGCTGGAGAAGAAGTTCTTTCGCTTGAGGGTATCCACCACGTTGCGCACCGGGAGGTGCAGCGCGGCGATGGCGTAGCTGGCGCTTCCGTTGAGAGCGACCAGGGTGCCGCCGGCGCGCACGAAGGCATCCAGGGACCGAGCGCCCTCGTCGCCTAACCCGCCCTCGTACCGCGGCGGCACCGACCCCGGCGGGAAACCGTCCGAGATGCCGCGGGACCACTCCGATGCCATCAGGACCACGTCGAACCGCGCCGAGAGGTCGCCGGCGCGGATGTCGGCGTTGCTGACGATGGTGTACTGGAAGCCGTACTGGTCGAAGAGCCACTCGGTCCATCCCTCGTCCATGCTGCCGGTCCAGGGTTTGTACAGCGCGATGCGCGAGCGCACCCCTGGAGCGTTGGCAGGCAGTGACGAGCGCTCGGCCTGGACCGAGAGCTCGTTCACCCAGTCACCCAGTTTTGTCGCGGCAATGCCGGAGACCAGGTAGCGGCCGGCGCTCTCCGTGCGATGCACCGTTCCCCCAGCGGCCAGCGCCCGATTGATCAGCCGGAACGAGTTGTTCTGAGCCGGATCGAGCGACAGCTGATCACCGGCGCCGGTGATCTTGCCCGGTAGCGGCGTGATCCCCGCGGCCACGGAATCGGTCGCGAAGGGCGCCTCCGCCGTGGTGTGCCAGTCCACCGTCTTGCCGAGTACTGGCCGCAGCGCCGAGCGCTGGTCGGGCGTGAGTGGTGTGCGCACCTCGACGACATGCACATCCATCTGATAGGGCAGGGTCCAGCCGGCGGCATCGTACGGCTGCTCCGGCGGCCCGTCGGGCGATTCGCGCAGGTCGGGGTAGTCCTGTTTTTCGAACAGCTGCTTGACCAGCTCCCCGTACTCCTGGTCCATCGGAATCACCCAGGTGTCCTTCGGGTAGGCCGCGCCGTCGATGGTGGCATCGCCGGAAAGTGTGCTGATTCTGATTCCGTTGAACGCCAGGCGCCGCATCATCTCCGCCGCCGCCATCGGGTCGTGCTGCGTCCGCGGAATCACGTAGGCATATGGCGGATCCTTCCGGTAGCGCTGAATCGCGTTTCGGCCCGCCTGATAACGGTTGTAGAGCAGCTCCTCCCGGTATTTCGTCGCGTAGTCCAGCACTGCGAGGGAGGCCGTCTCCATGTAATCGATCGCATCCTTGATGCGCCACCACCCGCCCGGCCAGGGGCTCGGGTAGAGAGAGTGGGGCCGCAGGTCGCGCATGTCGGCCGGGAAGTCGTCCAGCGTGTAGAAGTGCGGTGTGGCGTACTCGAACAGCGCCGTCTCGGTCCAGAACGAGGCGATGTTCTGCAGCATCGGCATGTAGTCGACATAACCCGGGTACCAGGCGTCGAACCCGGTCCCCATGTGGGTCGCGCCCACCTTGCCTTCCGACTCCAGCGCCTGAGCGATCGTCATCCCGATAGTGTTCACCTCGCGCGACATCAGTGCCGGCACCCGGTCGGCGATCGGCTCGGCGAATGGCGGCAGCCAGATCCGGGTCGGGAAGGGAGCGGTCTGGTGCTGCACGTACACGATCTGCGGCTCCCAGTCCCGCCAGGTGCGGGCCACCACGCGCGATTCCACCACGTTCAGCATGTACGCGTCGCGATTGTTGTCGTGGCCGATGTATTTCTGATAGACCTCGTGCAGGGGCGACACCTCGTACGGCGTGCCGACGTTCTCCTTGTACCAGTTGGCCACGATGTTCTGCCCATCGGGATTGATCGAGGGCCAGAGGAACAGGACGGTGCTTTCGAGGATCTGCCTGATCTTCGGATCGTTCGGTTTGGACAGGAGGTCGTAGGCCAGCTGGATCGTGTGCTGCGAGCCGGCGATCTCCGAGGCGTGGAGTCCGCCGCTGATGTCGACGAATGCCTTCCCCTCTCGGGCCAGGCGGTGCGCCTCTTCGTCGCTCAATCCCTCCGGATGGGCCAGCCGCCGGGCGATGTCCTTGTAATGGTCGAGCTTCGCGAGATTCTCCGGCGAAGAAATCACCGCCAGAACCCACTCGTGCCCGGTCGACGTCTTGCCGACGTCGATGAGCTTGATCCGATTGCTCGCCTTTGCCAGCTCCTTGAAGTAACGCAGCGATTCGTCGTAGTTGGCGAGTTTCAGGTCGGCGCCCACCGGGAACCCGAGCACCGATGCCGGCGGGGGAATCGTGGCGTCCTGGGCGGAGGCGCGGACGGCGGTTGCCGAAGCGAAGGCGAGAACGCCGGCGCACGCCATCGCGAGGCGACGACGAATGCTCGAAATCATGGGTGTCTCCCGGTGAGTCTGCAGGGCAATCTGATGCTAGGCCGAACGTACCGGGCCGCCCCTGGGGCGTCAATCCGACGGGGCAAATCGACGATGGTCGGGATCAGCGAAACCCCTCTCACGACCCCGCGTAGGGATTGAGAGGTTCTGTCTGCCCACCGCCGGTCACTTCGCAGGAGATGTCCATGGATACGCTGATGCTGGATCTGCGCGTCGCGGTGCGCGCCCTGCGGCGGGCCCCGGGATTCACCCTGGTCGCGGTGCTCACCCTCGCGCTCGGGATCGGCACCAACACCGCGATCTTCAGCGTCGTGAACGCTGTCCTGCTGCGGCCCCTCGCCTACGCCGAGCCTCAGCAGCTGGTGGCCTTGCGCGGAATGAGCGACGCCCGTGGCTCGATCGATCTCGGCAACTCCGCGCCGGAGTACGCGGATTACCGGAGAGAAGTCCCTGCGGTCGCCGCGGCTGCCGCGATCTGGCCCATCAACATCAACCTCACCGGCTTCGGACAGCCCGAGCGGATCCAGGCGGCGGTCGTCAGCGCCAACTACACCGGCGTGCTCGGCGTGGCACCGGCGCTGGGGCGCAGCTTCACTCCGGCCGATGCG
>JBEPVJ010000360.1:0-3443 GCA_041691095.1 Gemmatimonadales bacterium | reverse complement strand
ACATCGTCAAAATCCACCGTCTGCCCACCAAGGGCGACCGGCTCAAGCTGACGGGCGTCGCCGCGGCCGCATTCTTCGTGTTCGGTGTCCTCCGTTTCGGGGAGCTCTACTTCGATGATTTGAGCCGCGCCGAGCACGGCACGTTCCTGACGCGGCTGCTGGAGGAGTCGAGCGGTTCCGCGACCGCGCTCCTGGTTTTCCCCCTGTTGCTGTGGCTCTGCCTCGCGGTGCCGATCCGGCGGGAGAACTGGCGGCGCCGGGTTCCGCTCTACTTTGCCGCGGTGATTCTCGTTTCGGCTCTGCATACGACGGTCAATTGGGGGGCGCGCGCCGCCGTCTTCCCGCTTGCCGGCCTTGGTCACTATGACTATGGCCTCATGCCGATGCGCTATTTCATGGAGCTGCCCCGTGACCTGGTGTTCGGCTGGGTCATCGTCGGGATCATCCATGGCATTCTGTGGATCGGACAAAGCCGGGCCCGCGCGGTCCGCACCTCCCAGCTCGAGGCGCGCCTGGCCCAGGCTCAGCTCGCCGGCCTCCGTTCCCAGCTGCAGCCCCATTTTCTGTTCAACACGCTGAATACCATCGCGGCGGCGGTGTGGGACGATCCCGCGAAGGCCGATGCACTGCTGACCCGCCTCTCCGAACTACTGCGCCTGGCGCTTCAGGGCGCGCCGGCCCACGAGAGCTCCCTCGCGGAGGAGCTCCGGATCGCCTCCCTCTACGCCGACCTGATGCAGGCTCGCTTCGAGGATCGGCTCTCGATCACGATGGACGTCGATCCCGGGGCGGCCAGCGCATCGGTGCCGCAGCTGGTGCTCCAGCCGCTCATCGAAAACGCGATCCGGCACGGCGGTGACGTCAAGACGGGGCGCATCGTTCTGGAAGTGCACTGTGCGCGGCACCACGGCAATGTGGAGCTCTCCGTCCGCGACCACGGCGCCGGATTTCCCGAGCCGCCCATGGCCGCGCTCGGCCGCGGCGTGGGGCTCGGCAACACCGCCGAGCGACTGCGGTATCTGTACGGAGATCGCGCCGCGCTCCATCTTGAAAATTCCGGTGGCGGCGGTGCGATCGTCACCGTGACGATCCCGTGGCGGGAATCGGCAGCGCGGTGAGTGATCTCCGCGTGCTGCTGGTGGACGACGAGCGGCCGGCGCGCCAGCGGCTTCGCCGGTTACTCGACGCCCAGGGTGGCGTCGAGATCGTGGGAGAGGCAGCCGACGGGCTCACCGCAGTCGAGCTGATCGGCAAGGCCGAGCCGGAGCTGGTGTTCCTCGACGTCCAGATGCCGGGCCTGGACGGCTTCGGCGTGATTTCCGCGCTCGCGGAGCCTTTGCCGAAGATCGTGTTCGTGACGGCCTTTGACGAATATGCGGTCCGGGCATTCGAGGTTCATGCGCTGGATTATCTCCTCAAGCCGGTGGCACCCGAGCGGCTTGCCCAGGTATTCGAGCGGATGGACCAACCGCAGGTGGGCGGACGCAAGGGGACCCTTGCCTCTCGGCTCGACCGGCTGCTGGAGGCGCTGGACCGGCAGCCGCGATACCTGGAGCGGATCCTGGTGACTCGGGGGGAACGCTCCGCATTTTTGAAACTGGAGCGGGTTACTCACGCTGAAGCTGCGCGGAACTACGTGAAGCTGCACGAGGGGTCGGAGACCCACATGATTCGCGGGACCATCGGCTCACTCCTGGCCCGCCTCGACCCCGCCCGCTGGGTACAGGTCAATCGGTCGACCATCGTCCAGATCGAGGCCATCGCCCAGGTCGAGCCCTGGTTTCACGGCGAGTATCACCTGACGCTCGCCGATGGGGTCAAAATCATCTGGAGCCGCCGGTTTCTCTCCCGTGCCGATGAGGTGCTAGGCCGGAAACTGTAGCGGTAGTGCTGTTCGTCCCGATGCTCGGCCCGCCCATCCCGCCAGGCTGGCCTATCGCGCTGACTCGCGTCATTCTGGAGCCATGAGAAATTTCATTCTGTTTTCCGTGATGCTCGCCGCCGCCGCCACCGCCGCCGCCCAATCGTCCTCCGTCGGCGAATGGCCTGCCTATGGCCGCGACCGCGGCGGCGAACGGTTCTCGCCGCTCGATGGTATCAACCGGAGCAACGTCGCCCACCTGACGGTGGCCTGGGAGTATTCCACCGGCGAGGCGGCGATCAAGATGGACAACACCGTCTCCTTCGAAGCGACGCCCCTCGTGTACAATGGCGTCATGTACTTGAGCACGCCCCTCGGAAAAGTGATCGCCCTGGATTCGGAAACCGGCAAGGAGCGGTGGGTGACTGAGCTCAAAGTGCTCCCCATCGGATTCGGCGATTTCACCACGCGCGGGGTCTCACTCTGGGCCGATCCCACGGAACGGCCAGGAATGCCGTGCCGGGTGCGGGTGATCGTCGCGACGGTCGACGCCCAGCTGTACGAGCTCGACGCCGTAAACGGCCGGCCCTGCGCCGGGTTTGCGGCAGGCGGCCGGGTCAACCTGCGGCAGGGACTTCGCAATCCTCCCTATGAGGAGGAGGAATACGAGGTCACATCTCCTCCAGCCATTGTCGAGGGAATGATCGTGGTCGGCTCGGGCGTTGCCGACAATAACCGCGCCGCCGCGGCCAGCGGGGAGGTGCGCGCGTTTGACGTGCGGACCGGCGCGCTGCGATGGAGCTGGGATCCAATTACCCAGAACCCAGCCGACCCCTCCTGGAAGACCTGGATCGGGCCCGACGCGCATCATACCGGAGCGGCCAACGCCTGGTCGGTGATCGCGGTCGATTCGGCCCACGGCATGGTATTCGTCCCCACCGGCAGCGCGAGCCCCGACTACTTCGGAGGCGAGCGGAAGGGACAGAACCTCTACGCCAATTCGATCGTCGCGCTCCAGGCGCGCACGGGAAAGCTGGTGTGGCACTTTCAGACGGTGCACCACGACCTCTGGGACTACGACAACGCCTCGCCGCCGGCGCTCACCGTCATAACCCGCAATGGCCGCCGGGTCCCGGTGGTCATTCAAACCACCAAGAGCGGCATGATGTACGTGCTCGACCGCGCCACCGGGGTGCCGGTATTCCCGGTCGAGGAGCGGCGGGTTCCCGGCAGCACCGTGCCGGGCGAAGTGGCCTGGCCGACCCAGCCGTTCACTGCCGGCATCGCGCCCCTGAGTCCCCACCATCTCACCGCGGCCGATGCGTGGGGACCGACTCCGGACGACCAGGCGGCCTGCCGGTCCCGGATGGAGTCGCTTCGCAACGAGGGGATCTTCACCCCGCCGAGTCTGGAAGGAACCCTGGTGGTGCCGTCGAACATCGGGGGCGCTCACTGGGGGGGTGTGGCGGTGGATCCGGTCCGGCAGCTCGCCATCGTGCCGGTGAACCGCCTTGCGGCCGTGGTCCAGCTGATACCCCGGGAAGAGTACCAGCGCCGTCGGCACGAGCAGGGCTACCGGCTC
>JBEPVJ010000359.1:0-3447 GCA_041691095.1 Gemmatimonadales bacterium | reverse complement strand
GCTCAGGCACCTTCGACTTTTTTTGCTGCTGGGCGCAGGCGGGCACGGCGGACATCGCCAGGAGCGCAAGAATTCGGAGGGAAAGTGGCATGTGGGCCAAAGTTAACCGGCCCGGGGTTCCGGGGGGCTATTCCAGCGAGAGGCCGCCGTCCACGACAATGGTCTGCCCGGTGATATGCCGCGCCTCCTCGGAGCACAGGAAGGAGATCACCCTGGCCACGTCCTCCGGCTCGGCAATGCGGCCGAGTACCGAGCTCTTTCGGGCCTTGTCGATTACCTCGGGGGGAAGCAATCCCAGTCGCTCGGTCCGGATGAATCCCGGCGCCACCGCATTGACGTTCACGTTGCTGGGGCCGAGCTCCACCGCCACGGCGCGGGTCAGGCCCTCGAGTCCTGCCTTGCTGGCGGCGTAACTGGCCACGCCGAAACCGGGGTGCGACGCCAGGTGCGAGCTCACGTTCACGATCTTCCCGAAGCGCTGGGCCCGGAATATCGGCGCCACCGCGCTGGTGCAGTTGAACGCGCCGGTCAGGTTGGTGTCGATCACCTCGGACCATTCGGCGGGGTCGAGCCGCCAGTGGGCGCCGTCGTTGGCCATGCCGGCATTGTTCACCAGGAAATGGATGGCCTCGAACTTGGCCTTGACCGCCGCGATGAATTTCTCGACTTGGGCCCGCTCGCGCACATCGCAACAATCGGCGAAGACGCCGACGCCCATCCCGGAGATTGCGGTTTCGGTGAGCAGGGCGGTCTCCCGCACGTCACGGCCGGGGAGATCCACGAAGCAGAAGGCGACCGAGCAGCCCAGCCGGGCAAATTCCAGCGCCACGCTGCGGCCGAGGCCGGTGGCACCTCCGGTCACCACCGCCACCTTGCCGCGGAAGCTCGCCGAGATCTCCAGCTCGGGCTGGGGCTTTTCCAGAACCGCGCCCGACTGGGAGGGGCGCGCCGCGCGGCGCCACGATGGTGGATCGATCCCGGGAGACGTCATGAACAGGCGAAGGTACGGACCGGCTCCGGGAGCCGCAAGCCGCCGGGGCTTGGAACAACCGGATGCCGAGCCGTACATTAAGCCGATGAATCGACTCCTCTGGGTTCTGGTGAGTCTGGTGGGCGCAGCGGCCTGGGGTGTTATCGCCCTCAACCGGGGCGAGACCATCAGCGCCGCCTGGCTGGTACTCGCGGCGGTGGGCACCTACCTCGTCGCCTTCCGCTTTTACAGCCGGTTCCTGGCCAGGAAAGTGTTCGAGCTGGATGACCGGGCTACACCGGCGGAGCGCCTCAACAACGGCCGGGACTACTGTCCCACCACGCGCTGGGTGCTGTTCGGGCATCACTTCGCGGCGATTGCCGGCGCGGGCCCGCTGGTTGGACCAGTGCTCGCGGCGCAATTCGGCTGGCTCCCCTCCACCATCTGGATCGTGTTCGGGGTCGTGTTGGGCGGCGCGGTCCAGGACTTCGTCATTCTGTTCGGCTCGATGCGGCGCGACGGCAAGTCGCTTGGGCAGATGGCCAAGGACGAGATCGGCCCGGTGACCGGGCTCTTCGCGATGATCGCGATCCTCGCCATCATGATCATCCTGCTCGCGGTCCTGGCGCTGGTCGTCACCAACGCCCTCAAGGACAGTCCCTGGGGCATCTTCTCGATCCTCTGCACCATCCCGATCGCCCTGGGCATGGGCGTGTGGATGCGGATCATCCGCCCCGGCAAGACCATCGAAGCCACGATCGTGGGGATTGTACTCCTGGGAGCGGCGCTGGTGGGCGGCCGGTACGTCGCGCTCTCTGCGACGCTGGCCCCGATGTTCACCCACGGCGGACTCACCATCGCGTGGGCGCTGATGATCTACGGTTTCATCGCCAGCGTACTGCCGGTATGGCTGCTGCTGGCGCCGCGGGACTACCTGTCGACCTTCATGAAGATCGGAACCATCCTGCTGCTCGCGGTGGGCATCCTGATCGTGCGGCCTCCCCTCCAGATGCCGGCGCTAACCCGCTTCATTGACGGCACCGGTCCGGTCTTCGCCGGCAAGCTGTTCCCTTTCGCGTTCATCACGATTGCCTGCGGTGCCATCAGCGGATTTCACGCCCTGGTCTCGAGCGGTACTACGCCCAAGATGATTCGGCGCGAATCGGACGCACCGCTGATCGGGTACGGCGGCATGCTGACCGAATCGTTCGTCGCGATCATGGCGCTCTGCGCCGCCTGTGCGCTCGATCCCGGAATCTATTTCTCGATCAACGCCCCGCTGGGCGCGCTGGGCGGAACGGTACAGAGCGCGGCGGAGCAGATCCGCCAGTGGGGATTCACGGTGACGCCAGATCAGCTCACCGCGCTGGCCCGATCGGTGGGAGAGACTTCTCTGCTCGGTCGGGTCGGAGGGGCCCCGTCGCTGGCGGTTGGCATGGCGCACATTTTCAGCGGGGCGTTCGGGGCCAATCTGATGGGGCTGTGGTACCACTTCGCCATCATGTTTGAGGCGCTCTTCATCCTCACGACGCTGGACGCCGGCACCCGGGTCGGCCGGTTCATGTTGCAGGAATTCCTGGGGCACATCTGGACGCCACTGGGCCGCACCTCGTGGTATCCCAGCAACCTGCTGGCCTCGGGTCTGGTGACGGCGGCCTGGGGATTTTTTCTGGTGCAGGGCGTGCTCGACCCGCTGGGCGGCATCAACTCGCTCTGGCCGCTCTTCGGCATCAGCAACCAGCTCCTGGCGGCGGTGGCTCTGTGTGTGGGAACCACGATCATCATCAAGAGCGGCAAGGCGCGTTATGCCTGGGTGACGCTGGTTCCGCTCGCCTGGCTGCTCGCGGTGACACTGACGGCGGGGTGGCAGAAGATCTTCGCGCCGGATCCGAGACTGGGGTTCCTCGCGCACGTGCGGGCCACGTCGGCGCGGCTTGCGGCCGGCAGTCTCGATCCGGCCATCGGGGCCCGGTTGATCTGGAATGACCGGCTCGATGCGGCGCTGGCGGGAGCCTTCATGGTGATCGTGATGGCGCTGGTGATCGCGTCGGTCCGGGAGTGGACGCTGGTGATTCGTGGCAGGAAGCCCGCGGTCGTCAAGGAGACGCCCTATGTGGAGAGCGCCTATGCCGGCTAGCGAGCGGGAAGGCGGGAGGTGGGAACGGCTCCTGTCGGGATTCAAGCGCGTCGTGGGAATGCCGGACTACCCCGGGTATCTGCAGCACATGGCGGAGCGGCACCCTTCCTGTCCGGTGCAGTCCGAACGGGAGTTTTTCGAGTCCCAGGTCAATGCGCGCTATGGCAACGGCGCATCACGCTGCTGCTGACCTCACACCTTCCGCCCCACGACCAGCCACAGCGGAATGAGCACCGCCAGGAGTATCGCCGAGCCGATCAGCGCGGGCGGGCCCCCCCGGTCACAAAATTCACAGTATCGTATACACAAATACAAGACCCCCACCACGACACCCATAACG